>JBDLPR010000001.1:0-6175 GCA_039800985.1 Actinomycetota bacterium
GATTACTGTCGCGACACATTTACTGAATACAAAACTGTAAATCGAAATGAAGATTTCACAATCGACCAAAGCGTCATTGATCAAGCTTTATCGCTTAACCCGGACATTATCTTGCTGGCATCACCAAACAATCCAACTGGAACAATTTTGGATGACCACTTGGTTACTTATTTACTTGGCAAATTTAACGGCATAGTGATCGTTGATGAAGCTTACGCAGAATTTCGTCAGCCAGAAATGTCAACGAGCATTCCACTGGTAACTGCCAACTCTCATTTAATTGTCACCCGCACAATGAGCAAAGCATTTTCTTGTGCTGGGCTTCGCCTTGGGTACGCAATTGCCAACCCCGAAGTAATTGCCGCCTTGCAAATAGTTCGCTTGCCGTATCACTTATCTGGCGTGACCCAGGCAGTTGCTATGGCAGCACTGGAGCATAGTGATGAACTGCTTGGCCAAGTTGAATTACTACGCCAAGAACGCAACAGACTTGCAAGTTGGCTTGCTGATGAAGGATTCATCGTTGCACCAAGTGGAGCGAACTTCATTTTGTTTGGCATTTTCTCTGATCGCGATCAGGTGTTCCAAGGGTTGCTCGATCAAGGCGTTTTAATTCGCCAAACTGGCCCAGCTGGTTGGCTTCGCGTGAGCATCGGTACTCCTGACGAAAATGAATTATTTAGAAAAGCGCTTAGTTCATTAGAATTAACCAATTAATTATTTCCCCAAGTTAACGCACATTAAGCAGGTAAAGATGGCAAGAACCGCCAAAGTCGAACGCACCACTAAAGAAAGTTCAGTTTTAGTTGAACTCAATTTAGATGGAACTGGAACCGTTGACGTTGAAACTGGCGTGCCATTCTTTGACCACATGATGGCTCAACTTGGTAAGCATGGTGGCTTTGATCTAAAGATTCGCACCAATGGTGATTTGGAAGTTGATGCCCACCACACAGTGGAAGACACTTCACTTGCATTTGGCCAAGCTCTTAAAGAAGCTCTTGGCACAAAAGAAGGTATTAACCGTTATGGCGATTCACATGTGCCAATCGATGAAGCTGCAGCACTTGTAGCAATCGATTTAGCTGGGCGTCCGTATGTAGTGCACGAAGAACCAGGCCTGGTTGAACTAATTGGTTCCTATGACACATCGCTTACCCGTCACATCTGGGAATCAATTTCAGCTGCAGCACAGATTTGTATTCATGTTCGAGTGCTGAGCGGAAGAAATGCACACCACATTGTTGAGGCTCAATTCAAAGCTGTTGCTAGAGCTCTTCGGATTGCAGTTGCACTAGATCCACGTGTAATCGGTATTCCATCCACCAAGGGAACTTTGTAGCAAGTGGTCAACGTAGTTGTCCTGGACTACGGCTCGGGAAATATTCGCTCAGCTGAACGCGCCCTTGAAACAACTGGTGCAAACGTAACTGTTACAGCTGATTTCGATACTGCCTTAAATGCTGATGGCCTGCTGGTTCCAGGTGTTGGTGCATTTTCAGCCTGCATGAGTGGAATCAAGAATGTTCGCGGAGATCAAATAATTGAGCGAAGACTTGCTGGGGGTAGACCAGTGCTTGGCATATGCGTTGGTATGCAGTTGTTATTTGATGGCAGCACTGAACATTCCACAGGCGAGCCACACCCAGGCATCGCTCAATGGCCAGGATTAATTGAAAAAATTGATGCACCAGTTTTGCCACACATGGGTTGGAACACAGTTGAAGTTCCAAGTGAATCAAAAATGTTTAGTGGTATTAGTGATGAGCGTTTCTATTTCGTGCACACTTATGCTGCACTGAACTGGGAATTAAAACCAATTGAGCAATTAAAAGCACCAATTGTTACCTGGGCAAACTATTACCAAAACTTTGTGGCTGCCGTTGAAAATGGACCACTTTGGGCAACCCAATTTCATCCAGAAAAATCTGGTGATGCTGGCTTACAACTCTTGGCAAACTGGGTTGCCACAATTAAGTAGGAAATATGGATTCATTAATTCTTTTGCCAGCTGTTGATGTAGCTGATGGCCAAGCTGTTCGGTTAGTTCAAGGTGAAGCAGATAGTGCAACATCTTTTGGTGATCCACTTGCTGCCGCGCTTGATTGGCAAAATGCCGGCGCTGATTGGATTCACTTAGTTGATCTTGATGCTGCATTTGGTCGTGGTTCAAATCGTGAATTGCTTGAAGAAGTTGTTGGCAGATTAGATGTAAACGTCGAGCTATCAGGTGGCATTCGCGACGATGCTTCACTTAAAGCAGCACTTGCAACAGGTGCGCGTCGCGTGAACTTAGGTACTGCGGCACTTGAAAATCCAGAATGGACCACAAAAGTTATTGCTGAATATGGCGATCAAATTGCTGTTGGGTTAGATGTTCGTGGAACAGTCCTGGCAGCACGTGGTTGGACTAAAGAAGGTGGCGACCTTTGGGAGACTCTAGAACGCCTTGAAGCAGATGGTTGCGCTCGTTATGTAGTAACTGATGTAACCAAAGACGGAACTCTTCGCGGACCAAACATTGAACTATTAAAAGAAATGTGTGCCAGAACTGATAAGCCAGTTATTGCAAGTGGTGGCATTGCGACCCTTGATGATTTAGCCCAATTAAGAAAACTAGTTCCACTTGGTGTTGAGGGTGCAATTACAGGCAAAGCCCTTTATGCAGGTGCATTCACACTTGAGCAAGCAATTGAAGTAGCTGGACCACAAAAATAAATCATGTCAGTTGCCATTCGAGTTATTCCGTGTCTAGACGTTGACCAAGGTCGCGTTGTTAAAGGCGTTAACTTTGTTGACCTGCGTGATGCTGGTGATCCTGTTGAACTTGCCCGCAAATACGGCCAAGCTGGGGCGGACGAATTAGTTTTTCTTGATATCAGCGCAAGTAGTTCAAATCGAAATACAACTTATGAGATGGTCAAGCGCACTGCAGATGAAATCTTCATTCCGCTAACGGTTGGCGGTGGGGTTCGCTCAGTTGAAGATGTCGATAATCTGCTTCGAAGTGGCGCGGACAAAGTTGGTATTAATACTGCAGGGCTGGCTAATCCAGATTTAATTTCGCAAGCAAGTAAGCGATTTGGCGATCAATGTATCGTGCTTTCAGTTGATGTGCGAAGAAGTAATGAGATGCCAAGTGGTTTTGAAGCAACAACCCACGGTGGCAGGCAAAGTAGTGGCCGAGATGCCATCGAATGGATTGTTGAAGCCGCCAATCGCGGGGCAGGGGAAGTACTTCTAAATTCCATGGATGCCGATGGCACTAAAGCTGGGTTTGATCTTGAATTGATTTCTAAAGTTAGAGCCCAGGTTTCTTTACCGATAATTGCAAGTGGTGGGGCTGGAAAGGTTGAAGACTTCGTTCCTGCAGTTGAAGCCGGCGCTAATGCATTACTGGCAGCCTCGGTCTTTCACTATGGCGAATTAACTATTAGCCAAGTTAAGGCTGATCTTGCTAAACATGGAATTTCAGTTCGTTAAATCTTAAGTTTTCAGCTACTGCTTTTAAACTGACACAATAGAGATATGAATTTGGCCGATGTTGACTTCTCAACACTTAAGTTCAACGATGCTGGGCTAATTCCGGTAATTGTTCAAGATGCCACTACACGCAAAGTTCTGATGCTTGCCTGGATGAATCTAGAAACGATTAAGCAAACTTTGAAAACTCGACGAGCTACTTATTGGAGTAGAAGTCGACAGGAAGTTTGGGTTAAGGGAGCAACAAGTGGAGCAATCCAAGAAGTTAAATCCCTAGCAATAGATTGCGATAGCGACACCTTGCTCTTAACGGTTGATCAAGTTGGTGGTGCTTGTCACACTGGTGATGCAACTTGTTTTGATGTTAACGAAATTACGGTGAATTAATTTCGTGACCGCTCCTGATTTAGCGAAATTCAAACAGCTTGCCCAAAATAGGCGAGTCATCCCAGTTGTTAGGCGACTGCTGGCTGATGGAGAAACTGCGCTAAATCTTTACCGCAAACTAGCCAATGAGCGGGCTGGAACATTTCTTTTAGAGTCCGCCGAACACGGAGTTGCTTGGTCACGTTACTCATTTGTTGGCGTTAAATGTGCAGCAATGCTGTCAGAACAATCAGGTCAAGCCAGTTGGAGTGGCAATGTTCCAATTGGTCTGCCAACAACAGGCGATCCGATTGATGCTCTTCGAGCCACTTTAGATATCTTGCACACACCAGATGTGAACATTGGGGTCAGTAGTAATGAACTTCCACCATTAACTGGTGGAGTAGTTGGTTACTTGGGCTATGACATTGTTCGTCGATTTGAAAAGATTCCAACTGAAACAAAAGATGTTTTAGAACTTCCAGAACTTGCCATGCTAATCGCTACTGACTTAGCAGTGCTAGATCACATGGATGGATCAGTAACTTTAATTGCAAATGCAATTAACTATGACAATTCGCCAGAAAGAGTTGATTTGGCTTATGCCGATGCGTTGGCGCGGCTAGATGTCATGGAAGAAGCACTTAGCAAACCACTTGCCTCATCGGTTTCTACATTCGATCAAGACGCAAGGCCCGTCATCACAAATGAGACCGCAAGTAATGATTATCAAAATGCGGTTGAAATCGCCAAAGAACGTATTCGAGCTGGAGATGCTTTCCAGATTGTTCTATCTCAAAGATTTTCAACGCCGTGTAATGCAACGGCATTAGATGTTTATCGGATTTTACGAACTTCTAATCCAAGCCCTTATATGTTCCTAATTCGAGTTCCAAAGCAAACGGCACCAGGAGCGGAACTAAGTGCGCAAGTTGCTTTTGATTTAGTGGGCTCAAGTCCAGAAGCTTTGGTTAAGTTAACTGACGGCAAAGCAATGCTGCATCCAATTGCCGGAACTAGACCTCGCGGCAAAGATGCCGATGAAGACCAAGCATTAGCAGATGAACTTATGGCTGATCAAAAAGAACGGGCCGAACATTTAATGTTGGTTGATCTTGGTCGAAATGATTTGGGTCGAGTTTGCTTACCAGGAAGCGTAGATGTTTCCGACTTCATGTCGATTGAAAGATATAGCCACGTAATGCACATCGTTTCAACGGTGACAGGTGATGTTGCCCCTGAAGTAAATGGTGTTGATTTATTAGCAGCAACTTTCCCAGCAGGAACTTTATCTGGTGCGCCAAAACCAATGGCTATGCGAATTATTGAAGAGTTAGAACCTACTCGACGAGGGTTTTATGGCGGTTGCGTTGGCTATTTTGATTTTGCTGGCAACGTCGATACCGCAATTGCAATTCGAAGTGCGGTGATCAAAAATGGCACTGCCTATGTTCAGGCAGGAGCTGGAATTGTGGCTGACTCAGTTGCACAAATGGAAGATGCTGAATGCAATGCTAAGGCGGCTGCAGTTTTGCGCGCTGTTGCTGTTGCAAACACTTTAGGAAGCTCAAACTAGTTATGACCAGGTTGTATCGAAGTTTGCTTCTAACGTTGGCAATCTGCTCAGTCATAGTTTTGGTGATAACTGGGCAAAGTTGGGTGAGCGTAACGCTTACCGAAGTTGAGGCACCAGGACTGACTTTTTCATTCAGCGGTCGTGACCTTGAGCCAGTTATTGCTGGGTTGACTTTAGTACCGGTTGCTGGGGTAGTTGGTTTAATTGCAGCAAAAGGTCTATTGCAAAGATTTTTTGGTTTTTCAATATTTTTAATCGGCAGCACAATTGCTTATCTATCGTTTTCAGTAAACCAGGATTGGCAAAGTTATGTTGGCATTCTGGTTGGCAACAAGCTGGGCCGAAATACCACAGAATTTTTATTCACAACTAGCCCAATGGCTATCGGTGCAATTTTGCCAGCAATTGGGATTGCAATTGTTGGTCTAATTTTTACCATATTAAATTTTGATTCAGCCAAGAAAAAAGGAAGTTATGAATTGCCAGAGTCAGCAGCTGCTGGCTTAACGCCATGGCAGGCTATCGATTCTGGAATAGATCCAACTCTTTCAATTACTAACGGCTTGCTTTAAGGCAAGTGACATCTGTTTCACTAAACCAAAGACGCCAAGTTAAACTAAATTCAAGATAAGCCATCAAGGAGATTAAATGTCAGGTAATAACCACGGTCAGACAGTTGCCGCTTGGACTCTTTCAATCATCGTGATGTTGGCGTTTCTAGTTGGCAGCATTGGCGTTGTTCTTGATAAC
>JBDLPR010000002.1:0-5502 GCA_039800985.1 Actinomycetota bacterium
GCCGCTTACAAAGTTGCATCATTACTTCGCTTATTAAAAGAAGCTGGCCATGACGTTCATGTTGTGCCAACTAAAGCTGCACTTAACTTTGTTGGTCAAGCAACTTGGGAATCACTTTCGGGCCATCCAGTTACAAGTGAAGTTTGGGATGACGTTGCTGAAGTTCCGCACGTTCGCCTTGGTCAAAATGCAGATTTAGTTCTAGTTGCTCCCGCAACTGCAGATTTAATTTCTCGCACAGCCCAGGGCGCTGCAAATGATTTATTAACCAATATTTTGTTAACTGCAAAGTGTCCAATTGTTTTCGCACCAGCCATGCACACTGAAATGTGGGAAAACAGTGCTACCCAAGAAAACGTCGCCAAGCTTCGCGCCCGTGGCATCACAGTTATTGATCCAGCAGTTGGCAGATTAACTGGAAGCGATAGTGGTCCAGGTCGCCTTCCAGAAGTTGAACAGATCGCCCAAGTAGCCCTTGCTCAAGTTGCTACAGGTAATAAAGATTTACAGGGCAAAAAGTTTTTAATTACAGCCGGTGGAACTCGCGAATACTTAGATCCCGTTCGCTTCATCGGAAATAGGTCAAGTGGGAAACAAGGTTTTGCACTTGCCCAAGTAGCTCGTGATCGCGGGGCAGAAGTTACTTTGATTTGCGCAAATACAACTGTGGCCGCACCCCTTGGTGTGAAAACTATCAATGTTGAAACTGCTGGTGAATTGGCAAGTGCAGTTAAAAGCGCTGCCAAAGATGCCGATGTTGTGATTATGGCTGCAGCTGTTTCAGATTTCACACCAAAAAATTACGTTGGTAGCAAGCTTAAAAAATCTGATGATGCCAGTGCGCCAACTATTGAGCTTGTTCAGACTGAAGATATCTTGAAAAGCCTTGTTGCAAATAAATTGCAAGGGCAATACATCGTCGGATTCGCTGCCGAGACTGGCGATGACAAAGGCTCAGTTCTTGACTACGGGTTTGCCAAGCTAGAGCGCAAGGCTTGTGATGCGCTTGTGGTTAATGAGGTTGGCAAGAACAAAGGCTTTGGCATGGATGACAATGCAGTTGTGATCTTGACTCGTGAACCAAAAGGAAGCGTTGAAGTGCCAACTAGTTCAAAACTAGTCATCGCCGACCAGGTCATTAACGTCATCGCTAAAGCAATCCATTAAACTAATCAGGCACATCTTCAAATTTGCAAGAACGTATTCGAACTACCAGTAAAGGTGCCTTAATGTCAGGTCGACTGTTTACCTCAGAATCAGTAACTGAGGGTCACCCAGACAAGATGGCGGATCAGATTTCTGACGCTATTCTTGACGACTTATTAGCTCAGGATCCAAAGAGCCGCGTAGCTGTTGAAACTATGTTGACCACAGGTCAAATTCACGTTGCTGGTGAAGTAACAACAAATGGTTTTGCAGATGTAATGGCACTTGTTCGCCAAGTTGTTAACGAAATTGGTTATGACACTTCTGAAAAAGGTTTTGATGGAAACAGTTGCGGTATTTCTGTTTCAATCGGTGCACAATCACCTGACATCGCCCAAGGTGTTGATGATGCATTTGAAGAGCGCGTATCCGGATCAGCTGACCCACTAGATCGCCAGGGTGCTGGTGACCAAGGTTTGATGTTTGGTTATGCAAGCGATGACACAAAAGAATTAATGCCACTGCCAATCACAATGGCGCACCGTTTAGCTGAACAGCTAACTGCAGTTCGCAAAAACGGCACAATGGCTTACCTTCGTCCAGATGGCAAAACTCAGGTAACTATCGAATACGACGGTGACAAGCCAGTTCGCCTGGACACAGTTGTAGTTTCTTCACAGCACGCACCTGATGTTGATCTAGACAAGCAATTAGCACCAGAAGTTAAGAAGAATGTAATCGATCCGATTGTGTCCCAATTCGATCTTGATACATCAAATTTCAAAGTTTTAGTTAACCCAACTGGCAAGTTCGTTGTTGGTGGACCGATGGGTGATGCTGGTCTAACTGGCCGCAAGATCATCGTTGACACTTACGGCGGCATGGCTCGTCACGGTGGTGGCGCGTTCTCAGGCAAGGATCCATCAAAGGTGGACCGCTCAGCAGCTTATGCAATGCGTTGGGTTGCCAAGAACGTAGTTGCCGCAGGTCTTGCTAAGCGCTGTGAAGTACAGGTTGCCTACGCAATCGGTAAAGCACATCCAGTTGGCGTTTTCGTTGAAACTTTTGGAACTGCAACAGTTGCTGAAGAAGATATTCGCCAAGCAATTTTGAAGGTATTCGATCTTCGCCCAGCTGCGATTATTCGCGATCTTGAACTACTTAATACCAGCGTTACTAAGTACCGCCCAACTGCTGCTTATGGCCACTTTGGTCGCCCAGGCTTCACTTGGGAACGTACCGATCGCGCCGCTGACCTTAAGAATGCAATCTAAGTAATCTTGGAGTCGTGAGCGATCAGTTAAGTTTTGTTTCGGAGCAGGCCACTAAAAAGCCTGCTCCGAAAAAAACTAAAGTCGCTAAAAAACCAAAAGCTGCTGTTCCCATCGCAGCAAATTTTCCAATTGCTCAAGTATTAATCGATAGCCCACTTCCGCATTTAGATCGATTATTTGATTATGCAGTCTCAGAAAAACTAGATGACCAGGCTAAGCCTGGTGTGCGGGTACGGATTCGCTTTGCTGGCAGATTAACTGACGGCTTTTTAATTTCTCGTAGCGAAACCACAGATCACGATGGTGAGCTAGCAGCGCTTACAAACGTTGTTTCACCAGAAATTGTTTTACTGCCAGAAATACTTGAATTAGCCAAAGAGGTTGCCAACCGAAATGCTGGCATTGTTTCTGATGTTTTGCGAAATGCGGTACCAAATCGACATGCAGGTGCTGAAGAGACCAAGTTCAGCCAATCAACTGCGCCAAAGGCAATTGCAAAGACACTTTGGGATAACTACGTTGGTGGATCGGCGCTTCTGACTAGAACAGTTGCCGGCCAAGCCCCAAGAGCAATTGTGACAACTGGGCAAGATGACCCAGCAATTTTAATTTCGCAGTATTTAATAAATGTTTCCGCAAATAAGAAGGGCGCAGTTGCAGTTGTGCCGGATCGGGCGGCAATCGATCGGGTAGTTGCAGCCTTGATCGAACGCGGAGTTCAAAAGAACTCAATTTCGGTACTGGCTGCAGATGATGGCCCAGCTGCAAGATATCGAAATTGGTTATCGGTTTTGCGCGGGGCAAATCAGATTGTGGTTGGCACTCGTTCTGCGGTATTCGCTCCAGTTAATGATTTAGCCGGGTTAATTGTTTGGGATGACTGGAATAGCTCGCATGTGAACCCACAAAGTCCTTATTGGAATAGTCGCGATGTTTCAGTACTTCGAAGTACTAAACAAAACTGTGCCCTTGTTCTAATTGGCGCTGCAATGAGTGTTGAAGCGCACGCACTTCAACCTTGGGCCGTACATGTGGCCAGAAGCCGCGAAGATATCAGAAAGAATTCACCAAGAGTTCGTAGTGCATTAGATGATGCTTATTTAAAGCAAGATCCAGCCGGTCGTAGTGCGCGCATTCCAGCGATGGCAATGCAAACAATTAAAGATGCGCTTAAGAGCGGTCCAGTTCTTGTTCTGGTTGCTAGAACTGGATATGCCCCACGACTTTCATGCGATAACTGCCGCGAGCTTGCAACTTGCTCTGAGTGTGGTGGTGCATTACTTCAAACTGAACGTTCAAGTAGTCCGATTTGTTATTTGTGTGGCCACCTAGAAACCGATTGGTCTTGTAAGCGATGCCAAAAAACTAATCTGCGTGCAGTTTCAATCGGCAGTACTCGAACAGCTGAAGAATTCGGTCGATCATTTACTGGGATCCCAGTTAGAAATTCATCTAGTGATCACATTTTGCGCGAAGTTAACAACAAGCCGGCAATTGTTGTTGCCACACCTGGGGCTGCGCCAATCGCTGATGGCGGATACAGCGCACTAATCATTCTTGATGGAACTGGAATGCTTAGTCGTCATGATTTAGATGCCGTTCAAGATACTTTTGGCAAATGGACTGAGTGCGTGTCACTGGTTAAACAAAATGGAGAAGTTGTGGTGGTGGCCGAAAGTGAACACCCAGCTGTGCAGGCATTGATTCGTCATGATCCAGCGGGACTTGCTAAACGTGAATTTGAATTGCGCACCCAAACCTCTCTTCCACCAGCAGTGAAGTTAGCTGTGCTTACTGGTCAACAAGTAGACATAGATGATCTGGTTTCAACTAGCGAATTACCAGAGGGAACGGTTACGCGCGGTCCAGTTCCAACAAATGATGGCCAAGTCCGATTACTACTTAGTGTTCCTAAAAAACTTGGCTTAGCGCTTTCACTTGAATTAAAGCGCGCAACTGCAGTTCGCAGCACGCGCAAAAAAGGTGGAACAGTTAATGTGCGGATAGATCCAGATAAACTCTAAGCATGGCAATTCAACCAATCCGTTTATTTGGCGATCCGGTTTTAACTACCCGCGCAGCTGAAGTAACCGTATTTGATAAAGAATTGCGTAATTTGGTTCGGGATCTAACCGAAACTATGCAAGCCGCACCTGGTGCTGGACTTGCCGCACCACAAATTGGTGTTTCACTACGTGTTTTCACCTATGACGTTGATGGCGTTGTTGGTCACTTAATTAATCCAGTTCTTGATCTATCTAAAGAAACCCAAGATGGCCCCGAAGGATGCTTATCTTTACCTGAACTTACCTATGACTGCATTCGTGCGCTTAGCGTGATTGCTAAAGGCATGAACATGTATGGGGAGCCAGTAACTATCGAAGGGTCCGATTTACTTGCTCGCGCGATCCAGCATGAAACCGATCATCTTGATGGAATTGTCTTTATCGATCGCCTTGATACCGATACCAGAAAACTTGCGATGAAAGATATTCGCGAATCTGATTGGTTTGGCAACGCGCCAACTATCAAAGTTAGCCCGCATCCACTAACAAACGGACTGCTCTAAATATGCGCATTGCCTTTGCTGGAACACCAGAGGCAGCAGTTCCAACTCTGTCCGCGCTGCTTAGTTCAAATCACACCGTTGAATTTGTAATTACTAGACCTGATGCGCCAAAGGGTAGAGGTCGGCAATTAGCCGCTAGTCCAGTTGCTGAAGTTGCTAATAGCCATGGCATCGAAGTAATCAAAACTTCAAAGTTAAGTGAAGTGGCTAGCAGGGTTGCAGGTTTAGATGCTGTGATTGTGGTGGCATTCGGTGGACTTGTACCAAAAGATTTATTGGACGTGCCAAAGCACGGCTGGATTAACGTGCACTTCTCGCTATTGCCACATTGGCGCGGAGCAGCTCCGGTGCAACATGCGATTATGGCTGGCGACGATGTGACGGGTGTAACCACATTTCAAATCGATGAAGCACTTGATACCGGACCGATGTTTGCTTACGTCACAACATCAATTGGTCAAAGTGAAACTGCTGGCGCGTTACTTGATCGCTTGGCAATTGAAGGTGCAAATT
>JBDLPR010000003.1:0-6496 GCA_039800985.1 Actinomycetota bacterium
CATTTCAATTTCTGAAATACCCCACTCGCCCATTAAGCGAGTGCGGCGAACTGCAGGGTTTTCAGGAAGAGTATTTCGAAGTTCTTCAACCCATTCACGTGATGGTTCGATTGGAAGTAGATCTGGTTCTGGGAAGTAGCGGTAATCTTCAGCTTGTTCTTTGGAACGACCAGAGGTTGTGATGCCGGTGTCTTCATGCCAGTGACGAGTTTCTTGAACGATTTTTTCACCGGCAGTTAAACGAGCAGCCTGTCTAGTGATTTCATATCTAACCGAACGCTCTACTGAGCGAAGTGAGTTCACGTTCTTAGTTTCAGAACGAGTACCAAACTGAGCCGTTGGACTTTCGCGCAAAGATAGGTTCACATCACACCTAAGTGAACCCTGTTCCATCTTCACATCAGAAACTTCAAGTGCGCGAAGGATGTCACGAAGCGCTGCAACATAAGCCTTGGCAACTTCTGGGGCATACTTGCCAGTGTTTTCAATTGGCTTAGTGACGATTTCAATTAACGGAATGCCCGCACGGTTGTAATCAACAAGAGAGTAATCAGCGCCATGGATACGACCAGTTGCGCCACCCATGTGTGAATTCTTACCCGTGTCTTCTTCCATATGAGCGCGTTCGATGTCCACGCGGAAAGTCTTTCGACCTTCATCTGTATCAACATCAACATCCAGATAGCCATTAAATGCGATTGGCTCGTCATATTGTGATGTCTGGAAATTCTTAGGCATATCTGGATAGAAATAGTTCTTACGTGCAAAGCGACACCAGGTTGCAATCTCACAGTTAAGCGCTAAACCAATACGAATTGCTGATTCCACACCAATTTTGTTAACTGCTGGAAGTGCACCGGGTAAACCTAAACAAACGGGACAAACTTGTGTATTTGGTTCGCCGCCAAATTCAGTCGAGCAACCACAGAACATTTTTGTTTTTGTGCCAAGTTCAACGTGAACTTCTAGACCCAATACTGGATCAAATTTTGAGATAGCTTCATCAAATTTCATAGTTGGCTCGCTCATTTGCCACCAACCAAATCTGGAATTTGATCAATTAAATGACCGCCCCATTTATTCACTAATTCGCGCTCGATTGCAGCGCCAACGTTATATAAACGCTCATCAGCCATAGCTGGGGCGATGATCTGCATACCTACTGGCAAGTTATCTTCTGCTGCTAAACCAATCGGCAATGACATACCTGGCAGACCAGCTAAGTTCACTGGGATCGTGGCAATGTCATTTAAATACATTGCTAGTGGATCGTCTAATTTTTCACCGATCTTAAATGCCGTGGTTGGCGCAGTAGGTGAAATAAGAACATCAACTTTTTCGAATGCTGATTGGAAATCACGCTTAATTAACGTGCGAACCTTTTGTGCTTGGCCATAGAACGCGTCATAGTAACCAGCAGAAAGTGCGTAAGTACCAAGAATAATTCGGCGAATAACTTCACTACCAAACCCAGCAGCTCTAGTTGCGCTCATAACTTGTTCAACAGATTTTGTGCCATCGTCGCCAACACGTAAACCAAAGCGAATGCCATCGTATTTGGCCAAATTACTTGACGCTTCACTTGGTTGAATTAAGTAATAAGCACCAAGAGCGTAAGGGAAACTTGGGCAAGAAACTTCAATAACTTCAGCGCCAAGGCTTTCGATAATTTGCTTTGCTTCTTCAAATCTTGCAGTAACCCCTGCTTGGTAACCTTCCCCGCCAAGTTCTTTAATAACGCCAATCTTCTTGCCTTTGATATCACCAAGTTTGGCTGCTTCAACAACTGCGGGAACTGGTTGATTAATTGAAGTTGAATCTTTTGGATCGTAACCAGCAATAACACTGTGTAATAAAGCTGTATCAAGAACCGTGCGAGCACAAGGTCCGGCCTGATCAAGAGATGAAGCAAGTGCAATTAATCCGTAACGACTTACGCCACCATAAGTTGGCTTAACGCCAACAGTTCCTGTTACTGCAGCTGGTTGACGAATTGATCCGCCAGTATCTGAACCAATTGACATTGGTGCTTCAAAAGCAGAAATACAAGCTGATGATCCACCACCTGAGCCACCAGGAATACGTTCTAAATCCCAAGGGTTGTGTGTTGGTCCATAAGCTGAATGTTCGGTTGATGAACCCATGGCAAATTCATCCATGTTGGTTTTACCAAGAATTGGTATGCCGGCTTCTTTAAGTTTGGTAACTAACGTGGCGTCGTATGGTGGGATCCAGCCTTCAAGAATCTTCGATCCACAAGTTGTTGGCAAACCCTTGCTTGCTAATACATCTTTTAGTCCAAGTGGCACGCCGGCTAAAACTGATTGTGGTTTGCCTTCGGCGATCGCTTTGTCTGCTGCTGTTGCAGAAGCCAAGGCACCTTCGGTATCAACATGCAAAAACGCGTGCACTTGTCCATCGACTTTTTCAATTCGATCAAGGTGCGCTTTAGTTACTTCAACAGATGAAACTTCGCGCTTGGCAATCTTGTCTGCAAGTTGCGCTGCAGTTAACCGAGTTAAATCTGACATTTCTATTCCTCGTCCAAAATACGAGGTACGCGGAACCGGTCATCTTCAACCGCTGGCGCGCCAGCTACTGCCTGACCTGGGGCAAGTGAAACACCTGGGATGTCCTCACGGAAAACGTTTGTCATCGGAACTGGATGACTCATAGCCGGAACATCATCTGCAGCAACTTCTGAAATTTGTTCAACTGCATGCAAAATTGCATCTAATTGCTTGGCATAGTGCCCAAGTTGATCGGACGGAATATCAATTCTGGCTAAGTGCGCTAAGTGCGCAACATCATCTTGGGAGATTCCGGACATAAAGGTAATTCTATTGGGCTAAATGTTTCAAGAAAATTTCACGTAGATCTAGGAAAGATACTTCGCTTTTACCGCTTCTGGGCCTTGTGAAATTAGTAATTCAAATCCAGCTTCATCCAAAATAGGCCGACCCAATTCTTCGGCTTTCTTTGCTTTTGATCCAGCGCCAGGACCAATCACTACAAAGTCAGTATTTTTTGAGACTGATCCGGCAGCTTTACCGCCACGTGAAGTGATTGCTTCTTGGGCATCTTCGCGACTGAAGTTTTCTAAAGTTCCAGTTACAACAATCGTTAAACCTTCAAGAATTTGTGGACCTATGGCAATTTTTTCTTCGGCTAACTGAACGCCAGCTTTGCGCCACTTTTCAATTACCTCGCGGTGCCACGATTCACTAAACCACTCATTAATAGACTGAGCGATCGTCAGGCCAATCCCCTCAACTTTGGCTATGTCTTCAACTTTTGCTTTAGCTAATTCATCGATTGAAGAAAAGGCACGGGTAATTGCTTGCGCGGTCGTGCTGCCAATATGCCTAATCGAAAGTGCTGAAAGTATTCGCCAAAGAGGTTTAGTTTTAGCAAGTTCAATTTGGGTTAATAGAAGCTTTCCATTCTCGGCAAATTCTCGACTTGCACCGCGAACAAAGAAATCGCTTTTCTTAAGTTTTTCTTCAGTAAGTGAGAATAGGTCGCCTTCATCACCAATGACTTTGTCTTCCAGTAATGCTCTGGCCGCTTTTTCGCCAAGACCTTCAATGTCCAATACTGATCTTGAGCCCAAGTGTTCAATTCGTCCGCGAAGTTGAGCTGGGCATGATCTGGTATTTGGACAACGAATGTCCACATCACTTTCCTTTTCTGGCGCCAAACTGCTTCCACATTCAGGGCACTTCTTTGGCATCTTGAATTCTTTTTCGCTGCCATCGCGAAGTTCAACAACTGGTCCCAAAATTTCTGGAATTACATCTCCTGCTTTGCGCAGGAACACCATGTCACCCAGCAATACACCTTTGCGTTTAACTTCTTCAGGGTTATGCAATGTTGCAAATGAAACTGTCGAACCTGCCACAAGTACTGGTTCAACTTCAGCACGTGGTGTTACGCGACCTGTTCTACCGACTTGAACACCAATGTTTAACAACTTAGTTCGAACTACAGTCGGTGGATACTTAAATGCAATTGCCCACCGTGGCGCTCGTGCTGTGAAACCTAAGTCTTGTTGCTCGGCAAGGCTATCGACTTTAACCACAACACCATCGATGTCATGTTCAATTTCGTGACGCGTATCGCCAAACTTTTTAATGTATTCGCGAACTTCTTTTGCTGATTTAACAACTTTTACTCGGCTTGAAGTTGGCAAACCCCATGACTTCAAAATTTCATAAGCATGTGATTGCGCGGTGATGTCTAAGCCATCATGTGTGCCAATTCCATGCACAATCAGATCCAGACGACTTAATGCACTTTTTGCTCGGTCAAGTTCCTCTTGGTACTTGACCAATGACTGTGCTTGTTTGCTTTCTTTGTCCTTACCTGCCGCTCGTGCTTTGGCATCGTTTACTGCTTCAACCCGGCGATCAATACGTTGGCGAAGTGTGCCAGCGGCAGCATTACGTGGATTGGCAAACGCGGTGCGACCAGTGGCTGTTACTTCAAGATTGATTTGATCGAATTCTTCAAGCGTGAAAAATACTTCACCACGAACTTCAAGTAGTTCAGGCAATTTCTGGCCCTTAACTGCTTTCAGCTGAGTTGGAATACATTTCATGTACTCCACATTCGCAGTGACATTTTCACCCACTGCCCCGCTACCGCGAGTTGCTAGGGTTTCAAGTTTTCCATTTCGATAAACCGCATTAATCGCCAAGCCATCAATTTTTAGCTCACATAAAAAATTGTGATTGCCTACGCGATTAAACCAAGCATCTAATTCTTCATCGTCAAAAACGTTATCTAGCGACCACATTCTTGAAGGGTGTTTGAATTCTGTGAATCCTTCAGCTGCCTTGCCACCAATAGTTTGGGTTGGTGAGTCACCTGAAACTAATTCTGGGTGTTTGGCTTCAAGGCTTTCTAGTTCTTTGAAAGCCTTGTCGTATTCCTCATCGGAAATAGTTGGCTTGTCTTTTTCGTAATAGTCAGTTCTTGCTTTTTCAATTAATGCGACGAGTTTTTCGTATTTGCTCTTGACATCTTTTGGAATTGTCACGATTAGTTTGACCCGACTAGTTGTTCGCCCTGCACTTTGCGCTTTGTGCGATTTATGGTGCCTGAGCCAACAACTCTTGCACCGTCATATAAAACTGCTGCTTGACCGCTAGCAACGCCACGTGCCATTTGCTCTAACTCAACGCGGAAACCATCCTCGGTGTTGAATGCAGTTGCACTGATTTCTTCGCCATGTGCTCTAAATTGAACCCCAACTTTTGAACCATCAACCAACTCAGGTCCGGCCCAAGTTGGTCTAATCGCTTCAATCACATTGATATCAAGCAGAGTCGGTGGACCAACCATGACTTTGTTATTTGGTACGTCCACGTCAACAACATAGCGACGAGCACCGTCAGGAGCTGGTCTTCCTAAAGCTAGACCTCGACGTTGACCAACCGTGTAGGCATGTGCGCCTTCGTGATGTCCAACCACATCACCACTTACTGCATCGATTACCTCACCTGGCTTTTCACCAATGCGGCGGGATAGCCAACCTGCAGTGTCGCCATCGGGAATGAAACAAATGTCATGGCTATCTGGTTTTTGGGCTACCAAAATTCCGCGACGCTCAGCTTCTTTGCGTACTTCATCTTTTGTGGTGTCGCCAAGTGGGAAAAGTGAATGGGAAATTTGATCATGAGTCAATACGCCAAGAACGTAAGACTGATCTTTTGTCATGTCTAATGCGCGATGTAACTCTTTGCCATTTGGACCGTCAAAAACTTGGGCATAGTGACCAGTTACGACTGCATCAAAGCCAAGTGCCATCCCACGTTCAAGTACCGCTTGGAATTTAATGCGCTCATTGCATCGAAGGCAAGGATTCGGGGTTCTGCCATTTGCATACTCGCTAATGAAGTCATCAATCACAGCTTCTTGAAATTCAGCAGAAAGATCCCAAACATAAAAAGGTGCACCAAGCATGTCTGCTGCGCGAAATGCATCATTTGCATCTTCGATGGTGCAGCATCCTCTTGCACCAGTTCGAAGCGACTCGCGGTTACGTGACAGTGCCAAATGCACCGCTGTTACATCATGGCCAGCATCAACTGCTCTGGCAGCTGCAACTGCAGAATCCACGCCACCTGAAAGTGCTGCAAGTACTCTCATTACTTAGCACCTGTTACTGCAAAAGTCTTTGGGACGCCAGCACGCTTGGCGCGCTCAACTGCACTTGGTAATTGAGCTATTAAATCTGCGACATCTTGAACAGTTGAATTATGTCCAAGTGTGAAACGCAGAGTGCAGCGAGCTGAATCTTCATCGGCACCCATCGCTAATAAAACATGTGATGGCTGCGGCACACCTGCGCTGCATGCTGAACCAACAGATGTTTCAACACCCTGAGCATCAAGCAGCATCAATAATGAATCCCCCAAGCAACCTGGGAAAGTGAAGTGAGCATTATTTGCTAACCGATTGGTGAGATCACCGTTGTAAATTGCATCTGGAA
>JBDLPR010000004.1:0-20681 GCA_039800985.1 Actinomycetota bacterium
TCAGAAAAGTTGCTTTCAAATGTATTGGCAACAAGTGGAGAAACATTTACTCCGATAAGCCCATTTCCAAACGAATACATACCGCCAGTCCAAATTTCATCAATTGATGATGTGAAGGTTGCTGCATCGAATGCAAGAGAAGCGGCAAAACAATGGGCGAAAGTAAAAGTTAAAGATCGGGTCAAGATATTCGATAGGTATTTTGACTTACTCATGGGCAATCAAGATTTATTAAATGATGTAGTGCAAATTGAAACAGGAAAAGCACGTGCCCACGCATCTGCTGAAATTCTTGGCGTGGCGATGATTAGTTCGCTCTATTCAAAAATTTCTCAAAAAACTTTAAAGCCACAACGTCGCAAAGGTGTATTTCCACTCTTAACCAAAACCGAAGTTATTCACCAACCCAAAGGTGTTGTGGGCATAATTTCGCCCTGGAACTATCCACTAACGCTTTCGATCTACGATGCGATCCCGGCTTTAATTGCCGGAAATGCTGTGGTGCTAAGACCTGACTTACAAACGTCTTGGTCTGCACTGCACGCCGTTAAATTACTTGAGGACGCAGGTCTGCCACATGGATTAATTACGGTTGTTCTAGGCGATGGTCCAAATATTGGTACAGCTCTAATTGATGAAGTCGATTACATCTGCTTCACCGGTTCAACTGCGACTGGTCGAAAAGTTGGAGCTAAGGCTGGTGAGAGATTAATAGGTTCTTCACTTGAACTAGGTGGCAAAAATCCTATGATTGTTTGCCAAGATGCTGATATGAATACATTTTTAGAATCAGCAATTCAAGGCTGCTTTAGTTCTGCAGGTCAACTTTGCGTATCGATCGAGCGAATGTTTATTCATGAATCAATCTATGAAAAATTCTTAGCTGCCTTTGTTGATCGGGTAAATCATTTAAAACTTGGTGCAAATGTTGGCTGGGGATATGACATGGGCTCACTTGGCACCGCTGCAATTGCTGATCGAGTAAGCACTGCTGTTAACGAGGCAGTTCGCGAAGGTGCAACGATTCAAACGGGTGGAAAACTAAGGCAAGATATTGGGCCACATGTTTTTGAACCAACTATTCTCACCGGTATTACCAATGACATGAAAATTTATCGCGATGAAGTCTTTGGGCCTGTTGTTTATGTAATGCCATTTAGAACTGAGCAAGAAGCAATAGAGCTAGCAAATGATTCTGAATATGGTCTTTCAGCTTCAGTCATTTCAAGAGATTTGAAACGAGCTGGGAAAATTGCGGCCCAAATCCGCTCAGGTTCGGTAAATGTAAATGATGGGTTTGCAGCTGCTTTTGGCTCAGTTGCCGCTCCAATGGGTGGAATGGGTCAATCTGGATTAGGTAGACGCCACGGCGCAGAGGGGTTAATTCGTTTTACGGAACCACAAAATATTTCCATGCACGGCCGGTATCTAATGGGCCCAAAATTTGGAATTAGCGAAGAAAAATGGAATGGGTTAGTAGCCAATTCCTTGCGTCTCTTGAAAAAATTACGAATTAGATAACGCAAAATAATGCCATTGAATTGTTGCCAATAGGCTAGATCAGTGACCGATGCCCGCCCAGTATTAGTGATTGATTTTGGCGCGCAATACGCACAATTGATTGCTCGCCGTGTTCGAGAAGCAAAAATTTATTCTGAAGTTGTGCCAAGCACTATGCCTGTTTCAGAGATCCTTCAGAAAAATCCTCTTGCAATTATTTTGTCTGGCGGACCATCCAGTGTTTATGAACAAGGTGCACCACAAGTTGATCCAAAGCTTTTTGATGCTGGCCTTCCCGTTTTTGGTATTTGCTATGGATTTCAGGCAATGGCTAGTGCTCTGGGTGGAACGGTTGCCAAAACTGGCCTTTCCGAATTTGGGGCCACAGAATTAGAAGTTTCAAAGGCAGGTTGTCTATTTGCAGGGCTGCCAACAAAGCAAAACGTTTGGATGAGCCATGGCGACTCAGTTAAAGATGCACCGAATGGATTTGAAGTCACTGCCTCAACAGCAGGTGCGCCCGTTGCAGCATTTGAAAACCTTGATCGAAAGTTCGCTGGCGTTCAATTCCATCCTGAAGTAATGCACTCAACTCACGGTCAAAAAGTACTAGAACACTTCCTTTATGAAATTGCTGGACTAAAACCAACTTGGACTCCGGCTGGAATTGTTGAAGATCAAGTTGCCCGCATCAAAGACCAAATTGGTGGTAACCAAGTTATTTGTGCGCTTTCAGGCGGAGTTGATTCTGCCGTTGCTGCGGCTTTAGTCCACAAAGCGGTTGGCGACAATTTGACTTGTGTATTTGTTGACCATGGCTTGCTTCGCAAAGGAGAGCGGGAACAGGTTGAACGAGATTACGTTGCCGCTACTGGAATTAAATTAGTTGTAATCGATGCATCTGAAAGATTCTTAAGCGAACTTGCTGGAGTTACTGATCCAGAAACCAAGCGTAAAACAATCGGCCGACTCTTTATTCGGGTATTTGAGGATGCCCAGCGCGATTTAGTTGCAGCTGCAGGTAATAGCGGTAAGCCAATTAAGTTTTTAGTTCAGGGAACTTTGTATCCAGATGTTGTTGAAAGCGGCGGTGGCACTGGCGCAGCAACAATTAAGTCTCATCACAATGTTGGTGGCTTACCTGAAGATTTAGATTTTGAATTGTGTGAACCGCTTCGCGAATTATTCAAAGATGAAGTTCGCGCTGTTGGCAGACAATTAGGTTTACCAGAGGCAATGGTGCAACGTCATCCATTCCCAGGACCTGGTCTAGGTATTCGAATTGTTGGCGCAGTTGATAAAGAGCGTTTGGATATTTTGCGTGAAGCCGATGCGATTGTGCGCGAAGAAACAACTGCAGCTGGCCTGGATAGTTCGATCTGGCAATTCCCAGTTGTGCTGCTTGCTGATGTGAGAAGCGTTGGGGTGCAAGGGGATGGCAGAACCTACGGTCATCCAATAGTGCTTCGTCCGGTTTCTAGCGAAGATGCGATGACTGCAGACTGGACTAGGTTGCCTTTTGACTTACTTGCAAAGATTTCGACACGCATTACTAACGAGGTTCGTGAAGTAAACCGTGTTGTACTAGATGTAACCAGTAAGCCACCAGGCACGATTGAATGGGAATAAGTAATGGAATTCGTTTATAACCTGTTAGTAGTACTCCACTTTGTGGGTCTATCTTCACTACTTGGTGGGTTCTTGATCCAGATGTCCAGTGCAACAAAAGGCATCAACATGGCAATGTTCCATGGCGCGCTTACACAACTAGTGACCGGCCTTGGCCTTGCTGGAATTCTTTCCGCAGAGTTATTAGCTGACGAAACTGTTAATCACACAAAAATTGGGATAAAACTTGGCGTATCGCTAGCAGTTCTAGTTGTTGTCCTAATTGGTCGTAAAGCAACAGGCGATGCCAAGAGTATGTGGGCAGCCGTTGGTGGTTTAACGCTACTTAACGTTGTTGTTGCCGTTTTCATTTAATTAATTTAAGTGTTAATTTTCAAGTACGAATTAACAGCATTCAGTTAGGGAATTCAATGAAGGTTGCAATAATTGGCGGCGGCGTTATTGGTCTGGGTGCTGCTTATGAGTTGCTAAAGCAAGGTCATCAAGCCGTGGTTATAGATTCGGCTGAAATCGGTTCTGGTGCCTCAGAAGGAAATGCTGGTTGGGTAGTTCCATCGGATGCAGCTCCAGTTGCAGCTCCTGGAATGATTCTTAAGTCTCTCAAGTGGATGTTACATAGCGATAGTCCACTTTATGTAAAACCATCGCTAAATCCTGAACATGTTCGATTCATGCTGGCTATGGCTACACACTGCAACACCAAAGATTACGAACAGGGCTTTCGATTAAATCAGATTCTTTGTAAAGACTCAGTAGCTCAGTTTGATCAATACAAACAAGAAGGTATTGATTTTGAGATGCATGCTGATGGATTGATTTACGCCCATGAGCATGAGTATTCGCTTGAAAAACGAATTCATGGCCTGCACTTAATTGAAGAATTCGGAATTATGGGCAAAGTTGTTTCAGGTAAAGAAATGTCAGAACTTGAACCAACATTGCTCCCATCGCTTGCTGGCGGCGTGGTCTATGAACAATTTAGACATATTCGTCCTGGAACTTTTGTTGCTGGGTTACTAAAGAAGTGTTTAGAACTTGGATTAGAAGTACGCGAACACGAAGAAGTTATCGATGTAGTAATCGATAAAAATGTAAAAGCTTTGGTTACCACAAAAGGTCGAATCGAAGCCGACCATTATCTGATTGCAAATGGTGCACATTCAAATCCTCTTGGCAAGAAATTCAAAACTCGAATTCCAGTTCGCCCAGGTAAGGGTTATAACGTGGAATTTCAGCCTGCACCAATGCCACTTAAATATTCAGTAAACCTAACCGACGCAAAAGTTGCCGTAACTCCGCTAAATGCTGGAGTTCGATTTGCTGGAACTATGGAGTTTGCGGGACTTGATCGAAAGATTAATCCGGCTCGTGTTGAGGCAATTAAGAATTCCGGAACCAGATACTTCAAAGATTGGGATCCAAAGAACACTAAGCACACTGCTGCTTGGGCTGGCGCTCGTCCGATGACTGCCGATGGAATTCCAGTCATTGGAAAGCTACCGAAGTATGACAATGCTTGGGTTTCTTCTGGTCACGGTATGTATGGAATTACTCAGGTCAAGGGAAGCTCTGAATTAATTGCTGACCTAATTATGGGTAAGCAAGTAGATAAACAAACTGAAGTTTTCTCGCCAAAGCGTTTTAACTAAAACTAAATCTAAAAAGTAAAACTGCCTGTTTAATCAGGCAGTTTTACTTTTTTAAAGCCTTCAGCCAATCGACCTTCAGGTAATCCAGCGCGTTGCGCCCACATTGTTGCCCAGCCACGAGTCATGCCATCTAAATCTTCCATGTGGCTAACTTGGCTCTCATGAGCACTGATCGCTCTAACTTTTAGATCAAAGTAGTTGGTGATATCAATCCAATGATTTGGCTCGCTCGTACCTTGAAGGAATAACCAACTTACGGTCCAAGCTTCAAGGCCTTCTTGTTTGCGAAGCTCTGGGTATGCATATGGATTTCGCACTGCAGGATAAAGTGCGCGAGTAGTTGCTTCGCCAGCTGCCATGTGATCTGGGTGAGTTGCTGGCAAGCGTTCCCAGTTACGTTCTGGTGTTTGGGTAATTACTAGTTGTGGTTTTACTTTTCGCATTATGCGAACAATGTCGCGTTGCACATCGTGGGATGGTTCAAGGTAACCATCTTTGTAACCAAGGAAATGAATGTCGGTAACACCTAACACTTTTCCAGCCGCTATCTGTTCTGCACGGCGAATTGCGGGAATTTCACTTCGATCAGTAGCGTCATCAAATCCGCCAGCATCACCATCGGTGCAGATGCAATAGGTCACTGAAATACCTGCGTTTATTAGCGTGGCCACAGTTCCACCAGATCCAAAATCAACATCATCTGGGTGTGCGGTAACAACTAGAGCGCGCTGGACACCTTCTGGAATCCCAAAGTTTTCAGCATTAGTTTCAGTCACGCACTCAACTCTACGGGTGTCATTGCACGAACGTAGAATCGTACCTGTGCCGGCGCATCTATTAGACGATTTAAATGAACCGCAGCGCCAAGCCGTAACCCATAGCGGTAGCCCGCTGCTTGTAGTGGCTGGCGCAGGTTCAGGTAAAACACGCGTTCTAACTAGGCGCATTGCTTATCTGTTAGCCCAGCGAAACGTTCATCCGGGTGAAGTGTTAGCAATTACCTTTACCAATAAAGCAGCAAACGAAATGAAAGAACGTGTTGCTCACATTGTTGGACCGCAGGCAAGATCAATGTGGGTTTCAACTTTCCACTCTGCATGTGTTCGAATCTTGCGCAATGAAGCTAAGCGCCTTGGCTTAAAGCCAACTTTCAGTATTTATGACATGCAAGATTCAGTTCGCCTAATGACATTGGTGGCCAAAGATCTTGGAATTGATACCAAGATGTATTCAGCTAAATACTTGCTTTCTCAAGTTAGTAATTTAAAAAATGAATTAATTGCCGAAGATGTAGCGATCAGTAAAGCAGTTACCCCGCAAGAACAAACTGTTGCTGAGGCCTATACGGAATATCAACGTCGATTGATGCGAGCCAGCGCGGTTGATTTTGATGACCTAATTGGTCACACTGTTGCGCTATTCCAAGCTTTCCCGGATGCGGCTACGCAATATCATCGTCGGTTCCGTCATGTATTAGTTGACGAATACCAAGACACAAACCATGCGCAGTATGTATTGATTCGAGAACTTGTTGGTGATGGCAAGGACGGAATTGAACCTGCCGAACTATGCGTTGTTGGTGACTCGGATCAAAGTATCTATGCATTCCGCGGGGCAAACATTCGAAACATTATGGAATTTGAACGCGATTATTCAAATGCCAGAACTGTTGTCCTTGAGCAAAATTACCGATCAACTCAAAACATCCTTTCTTCGGCAAATGCCGTTATTGATAAGAATGCTGGCCGGCCACAAAAGAACCTTTGGACTGCCGAAGGTTCTGGGGAGAAAATCGTTATTTATTCAGCAGCCGATGAACATCATGAAGCCGACTTCATCGTTCGACAGCTGCGTGAATTAATTGATAACCATGGTTTTAATTACAAAGACGTCGCTGTTTTTTACCGAACAAATAATCAGTCTCGAAGCGTAGAAGAAGTCTTTATTAGAAGCGGTATTCCTTACAAAGTTGTTGGTGGCACAAGGTTTTATGAGCGCAAAGAAATTCGTGACGCCCTGGCCTATTTAAGAACGATAGTTAATCCAGCCGATGATGTTTCACTTCGCCGCATCATCAACACCCCTCGACGTGGAATAGGCGATAAAGCCGAAGAGACCGTAGAGCACTTTGCTAATAAAGAAAAAATAAGTTTCAGTGAGGCTATCGATCGAGTTAGTGAAATTAATACTTTGGCTGCTAGATCAGCTGGCGCACTCAAAGATTTTGGAGCTTTACTAAATTTGCTCAGAGTTATGGACGATTCAGGTGCTGGCCCAGGTGAAATAGTTCACACCGTTCTTGAATCTTCAGGTTTATTAAAAGAATTGGCAGACAGTAAAGATCCACAAGATGAAGTTCGCATTGAGAACTTAGCTGAACTTGAAAATGTGGCACGAGAATTTGAAGAACAATTCCAGTCTGAAAGTGAAGACAACCGAAAAGCAAGGCTTTCCGATTTCTTAGAACGAGTTTCACTAGTGGCTGATTCTGATGAAATTCCAAAAGATGATGCTCATGGTGGCGTCGTTACGATGATGACTTTGCACACTGCAAAAGGTCTTGAATTTCCGGTTGTATTTTTAACAGGTATGGAAGAGGGTGTTTTCCCACACCAGCGTTCACTTGGTTCTGAAACAGAATTAGCTGAAGAACGCCGACTGGCTTATGTGGGTATGACACGTGCGATGCAACGACTGTACTTAACCCGAGCAGCAGCACGTTCCACTTGGGGTCAACCAAACTTCAATCCCGAGTCTCGTTTCTTAACAGAAATTCCTGGCGAATTAGTTGATCGCCAAGGGGAAGAGTATTCACCCCTTGGCCTAAGTGGCAGTGACTTCCAACGACCAAAGAAGCGCGAAGAACCAGTTATGGTTTTGGAAGTTGGCGATCGAGTTTTACATGACAAGTTTGGAATGGGAACTGTTATTTCTGTTCAAGGCCAGAATGAAAAAGCAGAAGCAACAATTGACTTTAAGAGTGCTGGACAAAAGCGGTTACTGCTTAGGTATGCACCAGTAGAAAAGCTATAGTTTCGATTCGAAGCTAATTACTCAGTGGTTCCCCATAGCCAACCAGCTGGGTTAACAAATTCGCCATCTTTAAGAACTTCGAAATGTAAGTGTGGACCTGTGGTGTTACCAGTTGATCCAGTTAAACCAATATTTGTCCCAGCAGTTACTGCACCAACACCAACAAAAAGCTTTGACATGTGGTTGTAAGTAGTTTGGAAACCGTCACCGTTTTCAATTACGATTCGGTAACCGTATGAGCCTTCGTAGCCAGCTTCAATAACCACACCTGATGCTGCAGCATATACAGGCGTACCAATTGGAACATCGAAATCAAGACCTGTGTGCACGCCACCTGACCAAATACGGCCGTGTTGTCCAAAACGTGCAGTTAGCTGGTAGCCAACCTGAACTGGAACGATAACTTTTCCAACTGCAAGAATTCGCTGTTGCTGAAGAATAATTGCTTTTTTCTGATCTTCTGCTTTTTTGATTGCTGCGGCAACCTTTGCTTCAGCTTCGGCTGCTGCTGCTTTTGCTAGATCTTGTTGTTGGACTAGAAGTTGGGCTCGCTGATTAGCGTCATCTTGAACCTGAGTAACTAGAAGATCAAGATCCTCAGCAGAGGCTGCAATCGATTGGATTGCTCGAACGTCAGTATTTTTTAAAGTTGGAGTGGTGTCGATTACCGCAGTTAGGTCAGTACCTGGATCTGCCACGGTTGAAGCCTGAGCAGATGCTTCTGCTTCAGCTAAAGTGTCGCGGTTATCTGAACGGCTAGCTGCAGCAGCACGATTTGAAAAGGCAGTTGCTACTACTGGAGTTTTGATAACTGGCAGGGAAGTAGTTGTGTCATCAGCTTTTTTAACAACGGTTGCGTTCATTGTTGGGATAGCGCTACCGCCGGTGACAATAACTGAGCTGACACCAGCAAGGCCAGCTAGTGCGGAAACAGAATTAGGTTTAACAACCTTCTTTTTCGGTGCGCTATGGCGACCAGAACGGTGGCGACCGCGTGCGTTATCGCTCACTAGTTGCCTCCCGCCAAGCCTTAAAATTTTGAAAATTACTTATTTCTCTATTCTTTTTTACCTGAGAAATGCTTATTTTGGAAACCAAAATGTGATGT
Organism: Actinomycetota bacterium; assembly: GCA_039800985.1. Taxonomy (GTDB): domain Bacteria; phylum Actinomycetota; class Actinomycetes; order S36-B12; family UBA5976; genus UBA5976. Next base: position 8,920 of record JBDLPR010000004.1, read on the forward strand.
CGGGGATAAAAGTGACATAACTAATGTTTAAATTTCGCATTTTTACTCAGAATTGCCTAGTTCTAGGGGTTAATAAATATCTATATATATGTGACTTGGCTCACCATAAATACTGTTCTGCTTAAATGCCTATATTTATAGCGTGAGCAAAGAGCCAACCCAAAAAAGCGAGCCAATTAAGGTTTTGGTGGCCAAAGCCGGTTTAGATGGTCATGATCGCGGAGCCAAGGTTGTGGCACGTGCACTTGAAGATGCCGGCGTTGAAGTTCACTACACCGGGTTGCACCAAACGCCACGACAAATTGTTGATGCTGCAATCGCCAGCCAAGTGGCTGGAATCGGCATCTCTGTACTATCTGGCGCCCACCCAACATTGTTCCCAGATGTAATCAACCTGTTAAAAGAACAAGGCCGTCAGGACATAAAAGTCTTTGGCGGTGGCGTGATCCCTAGCGATGACATTCCTGAATTGATCGAAGCTGGGGTTCAAACAATCTTTACGCCTGGAACACCACTATCCACTGTTACCGGCTGGGTAATAGAGAACCTGCGTTAACCCAATTCTCGCTCGTGACCTAATCTTGTCTATTAGACAAACACAACGATGTGGGATTAACACAGACGTTGGTTAAAGAAAGTGCCGTCTCGTGGACTTATACGAATACCAAGCAAAAGAGTTATTTGGAGCGCACGGCGTTCCGGTCGTTCCTGGTTTTGTTTGCACAACACCGCAAGAAGCAAAGGATGCTGCTGAAAAAATTGGATCAGCAGTCGTTGTGAAGGCTCAAGTTAAAACTGGCGGTCGTGGAAAAGCTGGTGGCGTTAAGTTAGCGCAATCACCTCAAGAAGCTTTCGATCGGGCATCTGACATTCTTGGCCTAGACATTAAAGGTCACATTGTCCGTAAAGTTCTAGTTACAGCAGCAGCTGAAATTGCCGAAGAGTATTACGTTTCATTTTTATTAGATCGCTCAAACCGCACCTTCCTTGCAATGGCAAGCGTTGAAGGTGGCATGGACATTGAAGAAGTAGCTGCAACTAAGCCAGAAGCTCTTGCAAAAATTTCAGTTGATGCAATTGAAGGATGCACGCCAGCAAAGGCTGCTGAAATTGCAGATGCTGCAAAATTCCCAGCAGAAATTCGCAACCAAGTAATTTCGATTCTTCAACAACTTTGGAATGTTTTACTTAAAGAAGATGCAACTTTAGTTGAAGTTAATCCACTTGCTAAAACTCCAGAAGGCAAAGTACTTGCCCTTGATGGCAAGGTAACTCTGGATGACAACGCACAGTTCCGCCATGAAGCACACCTTGCACTAGTTGATAATTCAGCAACTGATCCGATCGAACTTCGGGCTAAAGAATTTGATTTGAACTATGTAAAACTTCAAGGAGAAGTTGGCATCATCGGTAACGGTGCTGGCCTTGTTATGTCCACTCTTGACGTTGTTGCATATGCCGGCGAAGAATTTGGTGGTGTAAAGCCAGCAAACTTCCTTGACATCGGCGGTGGCGCTAGCGCACAAGTTATGGCTAACGGTTTAGATATTGTGCTTGGCGATCCTGAAGTTAAAGCAGTTTTCGTAAACGTATTCGGGGGCATTACTGCATGTGACGCAGTTGCTAATGGAATCGTGCAGGCAATTGGCATGCTAGCTCAAAAGGGTGAGCCAGTAACTAAGCCAATCGTTTGTCGCATTGATGGAAATAACGCAGCAGAAGGCCGCCGCATCCTTGATGAATCTGGGATCACAATCATTGAACGCGTAGAGACTATGGACGATGCAGCTCGTCGAGTCGCACAACTTGCTGCAGGTAAGTAGGAGATTTACGTGTCTATTTTCTTAAACAAAGACAGCAAAATTGTTGTTCAAGGTATGACTGGTTCTGAAGGAACTAAGCACACCCGTCGCATGATCGCCTCTGGCACAAACGTTGTTGCAGGTGTGACACCTGGCAAAGGTGGCCAAGAAGTTGATGGAATTCCAGTATTTAATTCTGTTGGCGAGGCAATGGCTGCAACTGGAGCGAATGTTTCAGTTGTTTTCGTGCCACCAAAGTTTGCTAAAGCTGCCGTGATTGAAGCTGTCGATGCTTCAATTCCACTTTGTGTAGTAATCACTGAAGGTATCCCAGTACATGACACTGCAAATTTCTTCCAGTATGCACAAAACAAAGGAACAACCAGAATCGTTGGGCCAAACTGTCCTGGTCTAATTAGTCCTGAACAATCTAACGCTGGCATCATTCCAGGTGACATAACCAAAAAAGGTCGCATCGGTTTAGTTTCAAAATCAGGAACTCTTACCTACCAAATGATGTTTGAACTTCGCGATCTCGGTTTTTCAACTTGTGTTGGTATTGGTGGCGATCCAATTATCGGAACAACTCACATCGATTGTTTGGAAGCATTCCAAAACGATCCTGAAACCGATGTAATTGTGATGATCGGCGAAATTGGTGGCGATGCTGAAGAGCGCGCTGCTGCATTTATTAAAGCAAACGTGACAAAACCAGTTGTTGGATATGTGGCAGGTTTCACCGCACCTGAAGGTAAAACCATGGGTCACGCTGGTGCAATTGTTTCTGGATCAAGTGGTACGGCTGCTGCAAAGAAAGAAGCGCTCGAAGCAGTCGGTGTTCGAGTTGGTAAAACACCAAGTGAAGCTGCGCGTCTAGTTCGTGAAGTTTTAAGTAAATAATTTCATTAGAAGCGACACCTAAAAGAACATCAGTTCTCTTGGGTGTCGCTTCTTACTTTCTGGGTTCATCACTGACAACATTTTTATGTGCTAAACCGTAAACGTCGCTATTCAACTACGCCAGCAGATAAATGGCGTAAACCAGAATACGAAGAGCACGTTAAGAAATATCCATTTGGCTTGGCCAGTTTGATCGGCGGTAGCGCCGCTGCATTGATCGGGCTAATGCTCTCATTTGGATTTGTGGTTTTAATTTGGTTGTTAGCTGCCCACGGAACTGAATCAACTATTCAAGTAGTTCGTGCATCAGCAATTGCCTGGCAGGCAACGCATTTAGTTCCAATTTGGATTTCTGGAATACCGGTCGGGATTCTTCCATGGGGGTTTTTAATTATCCCTGTTGTCATAATTTGGAAATCAATGCAGTGGAGTTTAAAAAGCGCGTTGCCAACTGAAGGAAGACAATTTTGGTTAGTGGCAATTATCTTTTCATTCACTTATGGTGCAATAAGCGCGATAATTTCACTTCTATGTTCAACTGATGGATTGAGCACAGCATTTTTCTACGGTTTCTCACATACGTTTCTAATTTCCATCATTGTTGGCGCAATAGTTTTGCTTGAGTATGCACCGTCGCCAAAAGAACTCACGGCCAGATTGCCCGAGGACTTTTTGATTGCATTTAAGCCAGGCTTAATTGCATTCTTGCTTACTTGGTTTTTAGGTGCGTTAGTAACTACGGCTGTTTTAGTTCTTCGGTTTAATGAAGTAAAAGCAGTTGCCGGATTAATGGCGCCCAGTGCAATCGATCAAGCATTTCTGACTTTATTAAGCATTGGATACTTGCCAACTGTAATTACTTGGGTTTTTGCATTCGCATTGGGCGCTGCCGTGCACTTAGGCGGAGCAGCAAGTGTTTCAATTGGAATTGTTTCCCCTGGCGCGCTTCCAGCATTTCCATTGCTTTCAATCTTGCCAAGCACAGCAACCCCGATTGCAAAGCTTGCGCTACTTATTCCTATTGCAGCTGGCGTGGTTATTTACTTATTGATTCCACGAGAACCCTGGAAGGCACAGCACGCCGATTTTGCTGAAGCCATTGCAAACTTAATTAGAGTTCGAGAAGTAATTCGAATTGTTTATGCGATGACTATTTTTACCCTGGGCACATATTTGGTAACTGAGTTTTCAAGCGGTCCATTAGGCATTGGATTTCTATCTTTCATTGGACCAAAACCGCTTGAAGTTATTTCTTGGTCACTAAAGACAACTGGCTTGGTAGCACTAATCACATTGATTGTGCCAAGGCTTATTTTGTCCCTGCTTTATTTGTGGCAACATCGCCAACCAAAAGTGACAAAAGTCGATTCCGTAGAATAACTTCTGTGCCGCAAATCCGATTAGTTGTTCTTGCATCAGGATCAGGCACACTTTTTCAAGCACTAATAGATGAACAAAAAACCCATCAGGCACAAATAGTTGGATTAGTTACAGATGTGCCGTGCAAAGCAATTGATCGCGCCAAAGCAGCTGGGATTCATGTAACCACCGTTGCGATAGAAAATGATCGAAATGTCTGGGATAAAAAACTTAGCGATGCGATTGAATCCTTAAATCCCGACTTAGTTGTTTCAGCAGGTTTTATGCGAATACTTGGACCAGCGGTATTAGAAAAATTTGAAGGCAAGATCATTAACACCCATCCAGCCTTATTGCCTCATTTCCCAGGTGCGCACGCAGTTAAAGATGCTTTAGCTGCTGGGGCAAAAGAAACCGGAAGCACAATTCACTATGTAGATGCAGGAGTGGATACCGGGGAAGTGATCGCCCAAGAAGCAATTGCTATTTTGCCAACTGATACACAAGATTCGCTTCATGAGCGAATCAAGCAGGTTGAACGCAAATTGCTAGTCCGGGTGGTTGGCGATTTTGTATCTGGAAAGATTAGTCCAAGGGCTAGGAGCTAATAGTGAGCGATGAACGCAAAATTAAACGCGCACTAATTAGTGTTTATGACAAAACGGGTTTGGCTCAATTGGCTACAGGTTTAAATGCGGCCGGAGTCGAAATTGTTTCAACTGGCAGTACTGCAAAAAATATTGCTGAATTAGGTATACCTGTCGTTGAAGTCAAAGATGTAACTGGGTTTGCTGAATGTCTTGACGGTCGCGTAAAGACCTTGCATCCAAAAATTCACGCTGGGTTGCTTGCTGATTTACGAAAGCCAGATCACGTTAAGCAGTTAGCTGATCTTGGAATTCTGCCATTTGAATTAGTTGTAGTGAATCTTTATCCATTCACGCAAACGGTTGCATCAGGTGCGACACCTGAAGAATGCATAGAGCAAATTGATATCGGTGGACCAGCAATGGTTCGAGGCAGTGCCAAGAATCATGCGAATGTGGCAATCGTGGTTAACCCTGATTTTTACCTTGATGTTCTAAATGCGGCCGCTGGTGAGGGATTCACTTTAAAGCAGCGTACAAAGTTAGCAACTGAAGCATTTAGACATGTTGCGCAGTACGACGTGGCAGTTGCATCTTGGCTTGGCAACACGCTAAATGATGAAAAAGAAAGTTTTCCATCATGGCTTGGCGGAGTTTGGAAGCGCTTAGCAACCCTTCGCTACGGTGAAAACCCACATCAAGAAGCAGCGCTTTATGAAACCGAAGGTGGAATTGCCGGCATAGCTCAGGCACAGCAACTTCACGGTAAAGAAATGTCTTATAACAATTATGTCGATGCAGATGCTGCCAGAAGAGCTGCTTACGATCACAGCAAACCTGCTGTTGCAATTATCAAGCATGCAAATCCGTGTGGTGTTGCAGTAGGTAAAACAATTTCTGCTGCATATGAATTGGCCCATTTAACTGATCCAGTTTCAGCTTTTGGTGGTGTGATTGCAGCAAATCGCGAAGTGACTAAAGAAATGGCTGATGCTGTTTCGCAAGTATTCACTGAAGTAATTGTTGCTCCAAGTTTTTCAAAAGAAGCTATCGAAGTACTTTCCCAAAAAGAAAGTTTAAGAATTTTGGTCGCAGCAGATGTTCCTGAAACTGCCAGAGCCGAAATTAGACCGGTTTCAGGTGGCCTACTTCTTCAAACTCAAGATCGCCTTCAAGCAGATGGTGATATTGCAAGCAATTGGAAATTAGTAAGTGGAATTGCTGCAGATCAAGAAACACTTAATGATTTAGTTTTTGCCTGGCATGCAAGCAGATGTGTTAAATCAAACGGAATTTTATTAGCCAAAAATGGTGGGGCAGTTGGAATTGGGATGGGTCAAGTTAACCGAGTTGATTCATGCAAGTTAGCCGTTGCCAGAGCGGGAGAAGATAGAGCCAAAGGCAGCGTTGCAGCTTCTGATGCTTTCTTCCCATTCGCTGATGGTCTTCAAGTATTAATCGATGCTGGCGTTAAAGCAATTGTTCAACCCGGTGGCTCTGTACGAGATGTTGAAGTCGTTGAAGCCGCCAACAAAGCTGGCATCACAATGTATTTCACAGGCACCAGACACTTTTTCCATTAATGCCTAAAGTAATCAATCAAAAAATAAACCCATGGCATGTGGTCATCGGTCTAGTTATTGCTACGTTCAATAGTTCCCAGGCGAGAGTCAATGGAGCACTTGGCGCTTATGTTCAAAATGCAATTGTTGCTGCTTTAGTTTCATTTGGTTCTGGTTTATTTATTTTGTTAATCGGTGTAATTTTTTACAAACCAGCTCGGATTGCCTACTTAGGTATTCCTGGATTAATTCGCGACGGAAAACTTAAATGGTGGCAAATAATTGGCGGTATTGCCGGCGCATTTTTCGTGATTGGGCAAGGATTTGTTGTTCCAGTTGTGGGTGTAGCAATTTTTGTGATTGCAGTTGTTGCTGGGCAAACTTGCTCATCACTATTGGTGGATAAATACGGAATTGGTCCAGCTGGTCCAAAAGCGATCACGGGTTTTCGCATATTTGCTGCAGCCCTTGCAGTATTAGGTGTCGCTATTGCTGTTTTGGGTCGCTCACATACAGGAACATTTAATTTGCCGATGGTTATTTACATGTTCGTTGTTGGCGCCGTTACATCGGTACAACATGCAATGAATGGCATAGTTGCGGCACAAACCAAGCAACCATGGGCAACCACTGCGTTAAATTTCACTATTGGATTTATCGCACTAAATGTGATGTTCCTTATTTATAACCTCTTTACAAACGTATCAATTTTGTTTCCGCCAGCACCTTGGGAAAAGCCTTTACTTTGGACCGGTGGTGCAATCGGAATCACATTCATCGTTTCTGCAGTTGTACTAGTTCGTACACTCGGTGTTTTAATTTTTTCTTTAGTTGCAGTTGTGGGTCAATTACTCGGCGCAGTATTGCTAGATGTGTTTTTCCCAACACCTGGAAATGTTGTTAGCGCTGAAGTCTTGATTGGAATTGCCATTACTGTGGTTGCTGTTGTAATTGCAGCACTGCAGGCAGATGTAGACGAGAATCAAAAAACTAAAGAAATATTTGTACCTGAGGCCGACCCGTCATCGGTAACATTGGACTAGTTATGCCAAATCTTTTTGTTAAACAGTGGCCAGCGTTCTTGGTTTACTTCGGTATCGCTGTTTCTATGGGCATTGCAGTGAATATCGATTTTCGCACTGGCGCGATCGCACTCGCACTTTGTGTTCTTGGTGCATTCTTACTTCGGTTCTATTTGCCAGATGCAAAAGCTGGTTGGCTACGTTCCCGTCGCCGCCGAATCGACCTAACTTTCTTAGCCGCACTTGGCGTTGCTTTGTTAATTTTGGCGCTAGTGGTTCCACATCGGTAGCCCAAGTTTTGCGCGTGCATGACGCCCGTAGAATTTAAGTATCTTGACGTCAAGACAGATTAAATATTCGTCTTGACCCATTCGAAGGGTGCTAAAAATATGGCCGGCAAAGTTACCGTTGTAGGTGCAGGTTTTTATGGTTCAACTACGGCGCAGCGTATTGCTGAATACGACATCGTGGACACAGTTGTATTAACCGACATTCTGGAAGGTAAACCAGAAGGTTTAGCCCTTGATTTAAATCAGTCTCGCCCTATTGAAGGTTTTGAAACGAAAATCATCGGTCAGACCACCACTGTTGATGGCAAAGGTTACGAAGCGATTGCTGGCTCTGATGTGGTTGTTATTACAGCTGGTCTTCCACGTAAACCTGGTATGAGTCGCATGGATTTGATTGAAACCAATGCAAAGATTGTTCGCGGTGTTGCTGAAAACATCGCAAAGCATGCTCCTGATGCTGTGATCATAGTTGTTTCAAATCCACTTGATGAAATGACCGCGCTAACACAACTTGCAAGTGGTTTTCCGAAAGAGCGCGTGATTGGCCAAGCTGGGATGCTTGATACTGCTCGCTTCACGAACTTTGTTGCTGAAGAACTTAAAGTTCCGGTTAGTTCAGTGAAGACATTAACTCTTGGGTCACACGGTGACACTATGGTTCCAGTTCCATCACGATGCACCGTTGATGGCAAGCCTCTTAGCGATTTACTATCTGCAGAAAAAATCGAAGAACTAGTTGTTCGCACTCGAAATGGTGGTGCGGAAGTGGTTGCGCTACTTAAAACCGGTTCTGCTTACTATGCCCCATCCGCAGCTGCAGCCCGCATGGCAAAAGCTGTGATTGAAGATTCAGGTGCTGTTATGCCTGTATGTGCATGGGTTGATGGTGAATATGGCATCAGTGGTGTTTACCTTGGTGTTGAAGCACAAATTGGCAAAGGCGGAATTCGCAAAGTTGTTGAAACCAAACTTTCAGATTCAGAACTAGCTGGATTGAAAGAAGCTGCTGAAGCTGTTCGCGAAAAGCAAGCCGACGTTAAAGATCTTTAAGAACTAATAAGAAGGTAATAGTTATGTCCAAGATTAAAGTTCAAGGAACCGTAGTTGATCTAGACGGCGATGAAATGACCCGCATTATTTGGTCTTTCATCAAAGAACAGCTGATCTTGCCTTACTTAGATGTGAACATCGAGTACTACGACTTAGGCATTGAAAACCGTGATGCCACTGAAGATCAAGTAACTATTGATGCTGCCAATGCAATTAAAAAGCATGGCGTCGGCATCAAGTGCGCAACTATCACTCCAGATGAGGCCCGAGTAAAAGAATTCGGACTAAAGAAAATGTGGAAGTCTCCGAATGGAACTATCCGCAACATTCTTGGTGGCGTTATCTTCCGCGAACCAATCATCATCAGCAATATTCCACGGTTAGTTCCAGGTTGGACTAAGCCAATCATTGTTGGTCGTCATGCTTTTGGTGATCAATACAAAGCAACTGATACCAAGATTCCAGGTGAAGGAACACTGACTTTAACCTTCACGCCCAAAGATGGCAGTGCACCAATGGAGTTAAATGTTTTTGAATTCCCAAGTGGTGGCGTTGCCATGGCAATGTATAACTTGGATGAGTCAATCAAAGAATTCGCCAGAGCTTCAATGCGTTACGGCCTTAGCCGTAACTACCCGGTTTATCTTTCAACCAAGAACACAATTTTGAAAGCATATGATGGTCGCTTCAAGGATATTTTCCAAGAAGTATTCGATGCTGAATTCAAAGCTGACTTTGATAAAGCGGGCATAACCTATGAACATCGTTTGATCGATGACATGGTTGCCAGCGCCCTTAAATGGGAAGGCGGATATGTCTGGGCATGTAAGAACTATGACGGCGATGTCCAAAGTGACACTGTTGCTCAAGGATTTGGTTCACTTGGCCTAATGACAAGTGTGTTGATGACACCAGATGGTAAAACCATTGAAGCTGAAGCTGCACATGGAACCGTAACTCGTCACTACCGCCAGCATCAACAAGGCAAAGCAACATCAACTAACCCGATCGCATCTATCTTTGCGTGGACCCAAGGGCTTGCACACCGCGGAAAGTTAGATGGCACACCAGAGGTTACAAAGTTTGCTCAAACACTTGAACGGGTATGTATTGAAACAGTTGAAAGCGGCAAGATGACTAAAGATCTAGCCATCTTGGTTTCAGATGAGCAGCCTTACTTAACAACTGAAGATTTCTTGGCTGCGATCAATGAGAACTTGCAGAAAGCTATGGCTTAAGTTCCTTGGCATTAGGTGTTGTAACTGTAAACGTCAATGGCGTGCGGGCAACTGCCCGACGTGGTGGACTGGATTGGATTAAAGACCAACTTGGCTCAGGTGAAGTTCAAGTTATTTGTCTTCAAGAAGTCAGGGCAACAACAGATCAACTGCATGAGGAATTAGAAAAAGCCAATCTAAGCGAACTCCATGTAGCTCATGATTCAAGTGCCAGACTTGGCCACGCTGGTGTGGCAATTCTTAGTACTTTGCCATTATCAAAAGTGAAAACAGGAATTGGTCCAAAAGAATTTGCAGACACCGGTCGTTATGTACAGGCGAATGTAAAAACTAAAAAGGGTGACCTAACGGTGGCATCCGTTTATGTACATGCTGGTGATGTTGAAAAACCTGTTCAACAAGAAAAGTATCGCTTCCTGGAAGCACTTAGTAAGAAATTCAAAACTGCGCAAAGCGCAGGAGAATTCTTCTTGGCTTGCGGTGATTTAAATGTGGCGCATAAAGAAGCTGATTTAAAGAACTGGAAAGGAAATATTGGCCGAGCCGGTTTTCTTGAAGAAGAGCGCGCCTACTTTGATCATTGGTTTGAAAAAATTGGCGTAGTTGATTTAGCTCGTAAAGTTGCTGGCGATGTTGATGGTCCATACACCTGGTGGTCATGGCGCGGAAAAGCTTTTGACACAGACACCGGTTGGCGCATTGATTACCATGTCAGCACTAAGGAATTAGCAAAGCATGTTGCTGATGTTTACGTTACTCGCGCTGATTCGTATGCAAAACGATGGAGCGATCACGCTCCATTAACAGCAAAATTCAAGATTTAGGCATTGTCTGTAAACTAAAGTCCAATGAATCTTTTCTGGCAAACAATGTCGATGGTCCTGTTATTTACAATCATCGGCGGCATCTTCGCAGCCGCAGAAACTGCGCTGATTTCACTTCGAGAAAGCCAAGTAAAGAAATTAAGTGCCACAAAAGGTAGAAGTGGCAAGCGCCTTGAAAAATTATTGGAAAATCCAAATAGATTTCTTGGTGCTGTCCAAGTAGGGGTCACCTTGGCTGGGTTTTTATCTGCTGGTTACGGTGCATCTCGTTTGATGCCAGTATTTTCACCTTCATTAGAAAATTTGGGATTATCCGAGTCAGTTGCCGAAAGCCTTTCCTTTATTGGCGGCACCTTGCTGATCGCTTATCTTTCTCTGGTTGTTGGTGAACTAACTCCAAAACGTTTGGCGCTTCAACATGCTGAAAGTTACGCCTTGCTTTTGAGTGGGCCAGTTGATGTGATGGCAAAAATCACTTCTCCATTTATTTGGTTCCTTTCAAAATCAAGTGATGCGCTACTTCGAATTCTCGGTGGTGATCCAAGTGCCGGTAAAGAGCAAATTTCTGGCGAAGAACTTCGTGGAATGGTTGCTGCGCACGAAGAATTAACAGATGAAGAGCGCGAATTAATTGATGATGTTTTCAGCGCAGGAGATCGTGAAATCCGCGAGATCATGATTCCAAGAACTGAAGTTGCTTTCCTTGATGCAGACCTTCCCGTTTTTAAAGCTGTGAAAATCGTGTCCGATAAACCACATTCACGCTATCCAGTTTCTGATGAATCACAAGATGACGTAGTTGGATTCGTGCACGTACGTGACTTACTAGATCCAGAATTACAAGGCCGCTCTATTCGAATTGGTGATCTAGCACGTGAAGTGTTGCGTCTTCCAGGGTCAAAACAAGTAATCCCAACTTTGACTCAGATGCGTGCTTCAAGTGCGCACTTGGCAATTGTCGTTGATGAGTATGGCGGCACTGCAGGAATTATCACCATGGAAGATTTAGTTGAAGAATTAATTGGTGATATTCGCGATGAATACGATACGGATGCTTCTGAGGGTGTCATAAAACCAGATACAGATTTAGTTATAGATGGCTTGCTGAATCTAGATGATTTTGCTCAT
>JBDLPR010000005.1:0-3122 GCA_039800985.1 Actinomycetota bacterium
ATCGTGATAGGAATCAATAGTTCCAACATCACGCCAGTAACCATTGTCACGATCAGTTGAGCCTGGAACAACGTTGGTTGCAAAATCATAAACATTTGCCTCACCGCGTTCAGTAAGCATTGGAATGATATTTGTTCCCATGTCGTGCATTGAAGCTTCGTCGGCGGCATCTTTTTTCAATGCATCAATGAGCGCTTCACGCGTAAAGATGTAATTACCCATTGATGCATAACATTCATCAGGTGAGCCGGGAATGGTCGGTGGATCAGCTGGCTTTTCTAAAAATTCAGTTATTTTCTTGCCGGAGCTATCTGTTTTGATGATTCCAAAGCTTCTTGCTTGGCTCTTTGGTACCCGGATTCCTGCAACAGTTACGCCTGCACCAGATTCAATATGCGATTGCAACATTTGATCAGGATCCATGCGGTAAACGTGATCGGCACCGAATACGGCAACATATTCAGGCATTTCGTCATAAACCAAATTCAAACTTTGGAAAATTGCGTCGGCAGATCCGGTATACCAGCGAGGTCCAAGTCTTTGCTGTGCTGGAACAGGTGTTACATAATCACCGAGCATCGATCCAACGCGCCAAGTCGTTGTGATGTGACGGTCAAGTGAATGTGATTTGTATTGAGTCAGTACACAGATTCGAAGAAATCCTGCATTGACCATATTTGAAAGAACAAAATCAACCAAGCGATATGAGCCACCAAATGGAACAGCAGGCTTCGCTCGGTCAGCAGTTAGCGGCATTAAGCGCTTACCTTCACCACCGGCAAGCACGATACTTAATACACTTGGTCGCCTTCGCATATCACCAGCCTATTAAAAGACATAGAGTTATGTTGTGCGAATTTCAATTGTTACAAAGGAGTGGCCACCAGACATATATGGTGGTGCCGGAGTTCATGTTGAACACTTAGTTGAACAATTGCGAATGCTCGAAGAGGTTGATGTACACGCGTTTGGAACGCCAAAAGCTGGTTCTGTCACCTACCCAGTCCCTGCCGAACTTTCTAATGCCAATCCTGCGGTCCAAACAATTGGCGTAAACCTGGAAATGCTTGCTGACTTTGCCAAAGCAAACGTCATTCACACACATACTTGGTATGCAAACATGGCTGGCCATCTTGGCTCTCTTATGCACGGGGTGCCGCATATTGTCACCGCACACAGCCTTGAACCACGACGCCCGTGGAAAGCTGAACAACTCGGTGGCGGATATGCAGTTTCATCATGGGTTGAGCGAACTTCATATCTTGGCGCTGATGCAGTGATCGCGGTTAGCCATGGCATGAAAAAAGATATTTTGGAATGCTACCCAGAAATTGATCCAAAACTTGTTCATGTTGTACATAACGGTATTGACACCGTCGCCATAAAGAAGGTTTCAGATACGTCTGCACTTGCAGCCAATGGGATTGACCCAGAACGTCCATATGTTTTATTCGTTGGACGAATCACCAGGCAAAAAGGCATTATGCACCTACTGCGTGCGGCTGAAAGTTTGCCAGAAGAAGTTGCACTGGTTATTTGTGCTTCCTCTCCTGATACCCCTGAACTTGGACAAGAAGTAGCGCAGCAAATTGAAAAGCTTTCAAAAATGCGAACTGGCGTTCATTGGATTAAAGACCAACTGAGCCGACCAGATTTAGTGCAAGTACTTTCTAAGGCAACTGTTTTTGCCTGTCCTTCTATTTATGAACCGCTTGGCATCGTCAACCTTGAAGCGATGGCCTGTGAAGTGCCGGTTGTTGCAAGCGACGTCGGTGGTATCCCAGAGGTTGTGGTTGATTATGAAACTGGCTTTTTAGTTCATTACGATGAAAAAAATACTTCCCAGTATGAATCAGATTTTGCAAAATCCTTAACCCGGGTAGTTGAAGATAAAACGCTAGCCACCACAATGGGATTAGCAGGTCGCCGACGAGCTGAAACTGAATTTGGCTGGGATCGAATTGCTCATGAGACAATTGCGGTCTACCAGGAAGCAATTTCTAATTATCGAAAGTGAGTTTTTGTGTCTGCGTCGACCGGAAAAAGTAATGCGACCGGATACATCCTCTACTTCACCGCAGCAAGTCTTTGGGCATTAAACGGAACCATAAGCAAAATAATTTTGCTAAGTGTGGGTGATCCCTCAAGAGTTTCTCAACTGCGAAATACTGCAGCATTCTTAATTTTGTTTGTGGTTGTTTTATTAGTTCGCAGATCTGGTTTTCGATTGAAGCGTTCTGAAATCGGAAATATTCTGGTCTATTCACTTGGCGGAATTACCATCACTCAATATGCATACTTCGAAGCAATAAGTCGTATGCCTATCGGAATTTCACTTTTAATTGAATTCACTGCTCCTATTTTCATCGTTCTCTGGGTTAGATACGGAAGAAAGCAACAAGTAAAGCCAACTATTTGGCTTGGCTTAATCATGGCAATTGGTGGATTGGCGCTAGTTGGCCAAGTTTGGGATGGCTTGAAATTCGATGCCCTTGGCTTAATTTTTTCTTTTATCGCAATGACTTCATTAATTTTTTATTACATCTTTGGTGAACGGGCCAGTTTGCAACGTGATGCTATTTCGCTGATGATGTGGGGATTTTTCTGCTCGTCCGCATTTTGGGCGATAAAACTTTCCTGGTTTGAATTTCCTTGGGAAAAATTAACTGTCTTAGTTCAACCATTTCCACAAACGCAAATGCAAATGCCAGTTTGGGTTCTAGCAATTTACATGATCGTTGGTGGAACAGTTCTTCCATTCACACTCGTAATCCAAGGGATGAAATACCTTGGCGCAGCTGGCGCAAGCCTAATGGGAATGATGGAACCACTAGTTGCATTTGTTATTGCCTGGGTAGTTCTCGGGGAATCGCTAAATGTCGTTCAAATTATGGGTGGAGTGATTATGCTCACCGGTGTTTATTTAGCCGAACTTGCCCGAGTTTCAAAGAAACCAGAAGTTGAAAACATGGAAGCGATTGCTCCCAGTTAATTTCTAATCAACTAGAAATTTTTTGATCGATTCGGTGAACCACACCAAACCAAAATGCAATTGAATAGCCAACCAAGGCGGCAAATAGGAAAGTTCCAATTCCTAGTGTTCCGCCAAGTATCCAACCAAG
>JBDLPR010000006.1:0-2820 GCA_039800985.1 Actinomycetota bacterium
AATCAACTCCGGATGCACCTGGCCCACCTGGGTTAACCACCAATGCACCTTGTTTGTTTTTAGCCGGTAATTTAATAACCGCAATATTGATTGCTGGTTTTCTTAAATTCGAATAATCAACCGGAACACTCAGATTTGCGCATTCAAATTCGCCAAAGCAGCTGCGCCAATTTAATTTCTGTTCGTAATACCCAGCCAAATTCTTATATTGCTTAGCGCTACTTGCCCACCACGGGTTGTAACTGCGGATTAAATATGGACCGGCAAGCCCAGCTAATAAGCCAAATATCGCTAGAAAAACTAATAGCTTTTTAAATTTCATGAAGCCAGCTGGCACATCAAAGCTTCCATTGTTAACAATGGAGCTGAATTTCGACTTAAATCATCCCTGGCGCTCATAATAACACCTAATTTCTTAACAGTTTTTTCAGGCGCAGTATTTTGCGCGTACTGCTTGATTTCTTTTTCTAAATCTTGATTGATCAATTCTTGTCCCTCTAACACAAACAAGGCATCGCGATAAAAAGTTGCTAAATCCAATAACGCATTATCCAAAGTATCTCGGACAATTCTGGTTGATCTTGATTTCTGTTCTTTCTCTAATTCTTTTAACGCTTTTGCACCACCCGAAGCAATGCCACGACCAGTTGCACCTTTACCCCAAGCTTGCGCTAACTCTTCTTGTTCTTTCTCATCTAATTTTTCTGAAATAGCATCTGCTTCTTCATTAGCTAAATCCACCAACGTTGCTGCAGCGCTATAAGCGCCTGCAATATTGGTTAATTGCATCGGTAAATTCAAAATGGTATTTCTTCTATTTCTAATTGCTTCATCCATTGCAATATGGCGAGCGCGGCCAATATGTCCCTGACTAACTCTTGCTGCAAATTGCGCCATCTTTGGCGCCACACCATTTTTAGTTTCTAAATATTCAGCAACTTCACGATTACTTGGTGTGCGCAACTGAATATGGCGACACCGCGATCTAATCGTTGGCAAAATGTCATGAAGCGTTGGGGCACACAACAACCAAACAGTTCGAACCCCAGGTTCTTCAATTGCTTTCAATAAAGCATTTGCTGCAGATTCAGTTAACCGATCTGCATCTTCCATTACAACCACTCGCCACTGCGCAACCGAAGGTGCCCACGAAACTCGCGCCAATAATTCACGCACTTCATCAACTTTGATTGATAAACCTTCGTTCTTCATTACCTCTACATCTGGATGCGGCAATGCCGAGCTAACTAATGCAGCAGCAAATGCCACCGCTGCACTGGATCTGCCACTGCCCGGAGGGCCGGTAAAGATCCAGGCATGGGTCATTTCTTGTGATTCTTCACCTGAATTTGCTGCTTTTCCTGCGGAATTCAATCTCTCGACGACATGCGACTGTCCTATTAAATCGTCGAAGTAATTCATTTCTTTTTTGCCTTTATCTCATCCACTTTACTTCTAATTATTTTTTCAATGGCTGACATTGTCTGTCTACCATCCACAACCAAATACCGCTCCGGATCCAACATTGCCAAAGATAAGAACTCTTGGCGCACCCGCTCATGAAATGCAATTGGCTCTGATTCCAAGCGGTCTTTAGATTTCAATCTGCCTAAGCCAACTTTCGCCGGTACATCCACAATCACCGTCAAAGTTGGAATCAAAAATTCTGTTGCCCACCTTGAAATTCTTCCTATTTCACCTTGAGACAAAACTCGACCAGCTCCTTGATAAGCAATTGAAGAATCAAAATATCGGTCAGTTATGACAACTTTCCCTGCCGCCAAAGCCGGTCTAATTACTTGCTCCACATGCTGCGCTCTATCTGCTGCATACAACAGCGCCTCGGCCCGAGGCGCCACATTCTTTTTTGTATGCAGCAAAATCTTGCGCAGCTCTTTACCAATGTCACTTCCACCAGGTTCGTGGGTTAGCAATACTTCAAAACCTTCACTCTTTAAATATTTAGCCAACAACTTTGCCTGCGTTGATTTACCTGAACCTTCGCCACCTTCAAATGCAATAAAGATTCCTTTAGTAGTTGAATGGCTCGAACCACTTAAATCCCCACGCAAAGATGCAACCACATCGGCAAAGAATGAAACCCCTGGTCGATCTTTCATCTGCTTATAAGAAACAATTCCAATAACCGATGCCAATACACCCGCAAACAAAATAGTAATTGCTGCGCCGTTATATTCCACCACGCTGCTATAAAACTTAATCTCATGCTTACCAATCCATGCCGCCAATAAAGGCGCAATCGCCAATACCGCAACCAAGGTAACTCGAATTAAAGATTGAACATAAGCAAAAGTTCTACCTCTTACTTCGTTCTCTACTTCCATGCCAAGCATCGTGAAGCCAGTTACCCACGAAACTCCAGAAAAAGCCCCCAAAATAACCACTATTCCAACTGCGATTACCAAGTTATTAATCAAAGCTAATAAAACTAAAAAGAATCCCGCCATTGCCAATGAAGCACCAAATAATCTACGGCGGCTAAATTGACTTAAAACTCTTGGCCCAAATGCAATTCCTAAAGCCAAACCACCAAAGACCGAACTAAACAAAACACCATACGCCGCATCGCCACCACCAAGATCACCCACAAATGTTCTAGCTAAACCAATCACCGCACCGGCTGCCATAAACGCACCAACCATGCCAACAATTAAGCCGCGGACAATTTTGTTCTTTCCAACAAACTTTCCACCATCAATCAAAGATCTTGTTATCGAATCATGATTTTGATGATCAGCTGGTCCTTTAGGAATTTCTTGCATTCGAAAAACAATCCAAGCAGTGTATAAAAACGAAACC
>JBDLPR010000007.1:0-20792 GCA_039800985.1 Actinomycetota bacterium
TTCAACTTCAGCTAATGCAGTACTTGTTCGCGAAACGAAAACTGGTGCGCTTAAATCATCACGATCTAGTTTGGCTAATTCCATTAAAGACTTGAGTTCAAGTGGTCCGGTTAGCCGAAAGACCTCATTTTGTTCAACGCCTACTTCACTAATAATCAGTTCAAGCACATGGGGATCGATTGAGTTCTCAACTTCCAGACGAACTGGGGCACCAAATCGGCGACGACTAAGTTCTTTTTCTAGTGCATGAAGCAAATTTTCTGCGTCATCTTCTTCAACTTCAAGTTCTTCGTTGCGAGTAACGCGGAAGGTGTGATGCTGAAGTACATCCATTCCAGGAAAGAGCATGTTCAAATGGCCAGCAATCACATCCTCGAGTGGGACGTATCGTTCTTTTGAAACTTCATAAAATCTTGGAATTGAAGCTGGAACTTTTACGCGCGCAAATAATTCGTTTTCGGTTTCAGGATTTCGAACCATCACGGCCAGGTTCAGTGACAACCCTGAGATGTATGGGAATGGATGGGATGGATCAACAGCAAGGGGAGTTAGTACTGGGAAAATTTGATCAGCGAATAACTGACTCATGCGTTCACGTTCTTCAACTGTTAGTTCTTCCCAGCGAAGAATTTCAATGCCGTTTGCAACAAGTGAAGGCATGATCGAATTATTGAAGGTGGCCGCCTGTTCGCGCATTAATTCATGGCTTTGAGCCAAAATTGCGTGCAGCAATTCCTTTGGCTGCATCCCACTTGAATCTTTTTTGGCCATGCCAGTTTCAATACGGCGTTTAAGCCCAGCGACACGCACCATGAAAAATTCGTCCAAGTTGCTGGCAAAAATCGAAATGTATTTAACTCTTTCGATTAATTCCATATTTTGATCTTGGGCAAGTTCTAAGACTCGTTTATTAAAGGCAAGCCAAGAAAGTTCTCGGTTTAAAAACCGATCCTGCGGCAGGTTAACTGCCGGAGGCTGGGAAGCCATTAAGTCCGTCATAGTGGCTTTAGCCTTACACATTTTGGTTAACAACCGATATCCCATAGTTTTCCAATGGGTTAATTGCATATTCTCCGCGATTTTGTCCCTATAAATAATGTAAGAATTCATTTATGACTCGGCAGATAGTTGTTATGGGTTCTGGTGAAACCAGCCCAACAATGGTTACCCCGCATCAGCAAATCTGGTCAGAATCCACAGCTGATCCAAGTTCAACCTATTTTCTAGATACGCCATTTGGTTTTCAAGAAAATGTTGAGGAATTAACCAACCGAATTTCAGATTACTTTGCTAATTCCGTTGGAATTTCAACAAAACCAATCCAGCTACGTGGTGTAGTCGAAAGTGCAACAGATGTTGCAAGTGCGGTCAATCAATTGCGCAATGCGAAATGGGTTTTTGCTGGTCCTGGTTCACCAAGCTATGCATTAAAAGTTTGGCGGGAAACCGGAGTTTTCCAACAGCTAGAAAAAGTTTTGGAACAAGGCGCATTAATTTTTGCTTCTGCCGCCGCTCTAACACTTGGTACTAAAACAATTCCAGTTTATGAAATTTATAAAGCTGGTGAAGATCCATATTGGCTTGAGGGCTTAAATATTTTGCAAAAGTTCACTGGACTGGATGCAGTGATAGTTCCGCACTTTGATAACGCTGAAGGTGGAACGCACGACACACGTTTTTGCTACATGGGCGAACGTCGCCTGAGATTGCTCGAAGCACAATTGCCTGAATCAACTTTCATCATTGGAATTGATGAACATACTGGTGTGAGTTTTGATTTGGAAAACGAAACAGTAAAAGTTTTTGGTCGTGGGAAATTGACTATTCGCAAAGGTGAACACATTTGGGAATTACCGACAGGTAATTTGGCAACTTTTTCTGAACTTGCAAAACACGGCGGGGTAAAGCGAAATGTTTCAACTTCTCCGATTCAGGTACCAGCAGCGCCTGATGCAGTTGAAGAATTATTAAATAGTGGTCAAGTTCTAGATGCAGTCGATGCTCTTCTTGAACTAGATGACCTGGATCGTGATTTAGAAACAAGAGCAATTGTTCATGGTTTGATCACCAGACTTGGCCAAATGGCCGCAAGCCCAAAAGTTGATATAAATAATGTTGTTGGACCTTATATTGAAATGCTTTTGCAAGCTAGGCAAGCTGCGCGTTCAACCGGACGCTGGGATGAAGCCGATGATATTCGGGATCGGTTAACTTCACTAAAAGTGACAATTAAAGATTCTGCAGATGGCTCAACTTGGGAAATTGACTCAAATTGAACCATGGTCCAATTGCATTAGTTGGTTCTGGTGAGTATTTGCCAGTAATGGCTGAAGTTGAAACAGAATTAATTTCAGGTCGAGGAACTAAATACATTCAGATTCCAACTGCCGCTGCCCTTGAAGGGGATAAGTCTTTAAATTACTGGCGAGATCTTGGTATTTCCCAGGCAAACAGAATTGGGGCCCAAGCCGTTCCGCTATTAATTAAAGATAGTGATGATGCAAATAATGAAATGCTTGCAGCACAAATAGAGGGCGCGGGACTTATTTATTTTTCTGGTGGCAATCCACATCACTTGGCAAATACATTGCGCGAATCAAAAGTTTTGGATGCCGTGTTACAGGCTTGGAAAAACGGTGCAGCTTTAGCTGGCTGTAGCGCTGGGGCAATGGCGATTGCCAATCACATTCCTGAAATCAAAACTTTTGGAAAGACAATCACTCAAGGATTTGCTTTGCTGCCAAATGTTCGAGTGATTCCACACTTTGACCGAATGTTTATGTCTGCGTTCAGTCGGTTTGTTAAAGAAGATTTAATAACTGTTCTTGGCATTGATGAAAATACTGCACTTGTTGGTGGGTTAAACCAGTGGCAAGTAAAGGGCGTTGGCTCGGTAACCGTTTTTAAAGATGGTCAGAAAGAAATATTTTCTACTGGGCAAACTATATTTTTAGATTAAGCCTGGAACATTACGTCGGTGTCCCAGTGAGCAAAACCGATACTTTCATACAATTTCACTGCAGCTGTATTGTCGCGATCAACGTAAAGCATCGCTGCTGCCAATCCCTCGGCGCGTAAGTATTCAAGGCCAGCAATTGCTAATGCTTTACCAAGACCTGTTCCACGCATTTCTGGGGTAACACCCAAGACATAAATTTCACCAATTGCAGAATGACTAATTGAATTCCCATGAATTTTCGTCCAGTTGTAACCGGTGAAATTTCCTTTTTCATCTGTGGCAATTAAAAATCCATTTGGATTAAACCAAGATTCACTTAACCGAATGTTTAAGCCCGATTCATCAAGTCGCCCTTGCTCAGGGTGGTCGGCGAATACTTTTGAATTAAGTGCAAGCCAATTCGAATTGTCTTTACCCACTTGAAAACTTTTAATTAGGTAATTTTTTGGTAACTCAAGCTTTGGCAACTCTGCATAAAGTGATCTGCGCATTTGCCAAAGCTCGCGAGCCTTGGTGAAACCCAATTTTTTAGCAAGGGCATAGGCACTCGTTAGTTCACCGTGGGCCCATAGCCGCAATCGATTGTCGTGCAATCTGTTCATGGCATATTCAACAAGTTGAGTTCCAATTTTTTGTCCACGGAATTGTGGCTCAACCACGACTTCAACAACAGGACCGGATACTTCATCACTTTTATCTAGGTGCAGGTAGCCAACTAATTGACCACCATCAGAAGTAGCCAAAATATGTTCATCAGATTTACCGTCACCCAAATTAATGTGAATCAGCACATGTTCTGAAAGTGGTGCCATTTCATCGACCAAAGTTGCAGAATTAACCAAAGTTTTTATTTGGGAAATTTGGTCAGCTGTTAATTTTTCAAAAACTGAAATAGAAATTTGCATTTGTAGCAATTAAATATTTGCTGATACTGATTCGTGATCAGCAATTGGGGAAGTTACGAACCTGTAACCAACATTTCGAATCGTGCCGATTAAGTTTTCATTTTCTGGACCAAGCTTTGCACGCAAGCGTCTTACATGAACGTCAACAGTTCTTGTTCCACCGAAGTAGTCAAAACCCCAAACTTCTTGAAGCAGATGGTCGCGAGAAAATACTCGACCTGGATGTTGCGCTAAAAATTTTAATAATTCAAACTCTTTGAAAGTTAAATCTAAAGTCTTGTTACGAAGTTTTGCCGAGTAAGTTGTTTCATCTATAACTAGTTCGCCTGCTTTGATTTCACCATTTGCTGCGAAAGTTTCTTCAACCTGGCTTCGACCAACTGCCAGTCTGATTCGCGCATCAATTTCAGCTGGGCTTGAAGAGTCTAAAAGAACGTCAGTTAAACCCCATTCATGGTTAACTGCAGCAAGTCCACCCTCAGTAGTAATCAAAATAACTGGTGAAGTATTTCCTGTTGTTTCCATCAATCGACAGAGACTACGGACGGCTGGAAGGTCAGTTCGACCATCAACCATGATCACATCAGCAGCAGGTGCGGTGATTAAGGCTGTTGGTTCAGGTGACATCACTTTAATTTGATGACTTAATAATTCAAGACCTGGAAGCACTGAACTAGATGGAGTAAGCGCGCGGGTTAATAGCAGAACTTGTGCCATGTTCACCTGCTTAATTTTTGCTTAAGCCAAAAGTTTACCCAGTATTTATAGGTAGCGCTAAGTCGAATTTCTAGCCAGATAAATACTGTGAATGTCTAGAGCAAATGGGCTAGAGATTCCAAAACCTCGTTGCGTTTAGGTAGACCGCTAGCTTTACCACGGATAGTTCCGCGGTTATCCAAAATCAGTGTGGTTGGAGTTCGGCTAATTCCAAGCTCGCGAACAAGCGGTAAATGTTCTTCCGCATTAATTTCAACATGGCTAACTCCTGGGATACCGGATGCGATATCTGCAAGTAACAACTTGGTTGCCCGGCAAGGCTGACAAAAAGAAGATGAGAATTGCAGCAAGGTAGCTTTCTGGCCTAATTCAATATGGCAATTATGAGTCGACCAGATGTGATTTTCTGATTTCTCTTTCACATGACCGTCAGTTTTTGCTCGGTAGATTCCAAACAACGAAGCCACGATAAGGCTGGCGATAAGTACCGCTTCACCATTCATTGGACTTCTTCTCCTATTAATAAGGTCTTATAACCGTATGCGAAGTCTTGAATAAATTGAAATTGGTCAGATTAATGCAAGAACTTTGCAATTAGTTATTTATGGCTAGTCAGGCAGTTGAGAGGCAAGTAAGTTAAAGCCCATGTTGAGCGGAACTTTCTTAACCAAGCGACGTGTAGTCGACTTTGGTCGTTGCGCCTCCACATACATGTGTTGTTCCCAGTAATTAAGCCTTAGTTCTGATTAACAGAACTGCAATCAAATTAATTCACTAGTAAGGGAACAAAATGAACGTAAAAGTAGATCCACGAGGACCAAGATTTGGTGCTGTTATCACCAGCACAGTTCTTGCGGTGATTTTGCTAACCACGCCATCGACAATGGCAACAGCGCTTCTAGTTTTGCAAACTGTTGTATTTGGTCTTGGGGCATTTGCCGGATTGCAATTCCATCCTTATGGCTGGATCTATCGCACATTTGTGCGTCCGAGGCTAGCGGCACCGACTGAATTAGAAGATTCAGCTCCATTGCGCTTTGCTCAGCTGGTTGGATTTTTATTTGCTGCAGTTGGTTTAGTTGGAACCCTTACAGGCGCTGCAACAGTTGCGCTTGTTGCAGTTGGATTTGCACTTGGCGCAGCATTTTTAAATGCTGCGTTCAACATCTGCCTAGGTTGCGAAATGTACCTACTTGGCAAACGCATAGCTTCACGTTAAGCAAAAACTTACCTATCACAAGAAGAAAAAAGGAAATCTAAAATGAGCCGTAAAGACGTATTAGTTGACGCGCAGTGGGCACTTGCGCATCTTGATGATCCAAAAGTGGTTTTCATCGAAGTTGATGAAGATACTGCGATCTATGAAACAAACCACATCCGTAATGCAATTCGCTTGGACTGGAAGAACGAATTACAAGATCCAGTACGCCGAGATTTCATTAACAAAGAAGGATTTGAAAAGTTATTAAGCGCAAAAGGTGTTAAGTCTGATGACACTGTTGTGCTTTATGGCGGGAATAACAACTGGTTTGCGGCATACGCATACTGGTACTTCAAGCTTTACGGTCATGGCGATGTTCGTTTACTTGATGGCGGTCGCAAGAAATGGGAACTAGATGGCCTCGAGTTAGTTTCAGGCGAAGTTACCCGCCCAGCAACAAGTTATGTTGCAAAGGATCAAGATCGTTCACTTCGTGCATTCCGCGACGACGTTCTAAAAGCTATTGGCGTTCAGAACTTAGTCGATGTTCGCTCTCCTGATGAATATGCAGGTCGACTACTTGCACCAGCACATTTGCCTCAAGAAGGTGGTCAAATTGGTGGCCATATTCCAACGGCTGCAAATATTCCCTGGTCAAAAGCAGCAAATGATGATGGCACTTTCAAATCAGAAGACGAATTGAAAGCGATTTATTCAGCAGCCGGTGTTGATTTTTCAAAAGACACCATTGCTTACTGCCGTATCGGTGAACGTTCAGCATTTAGTTGGTTTGTATTAAAAGAACTTATTGGTGTTAAGAATGTGCGCAATTACGACGGCTCATGGACTGAATACGGTTCATTAGTTGGAGTTCCAGTTGCTGTTGGTGACGAGCCAGGCACAGCATGACTACCTGCGGAGCAGTGGTCGGTGGCAGATCCATCGAGAACGTGGATATTTCTAAACAAGCTGTAATTCAAGGCGTCGTGCAAAAAAGCGGTGCGCCAGTTTCAGTTGGTTATGTTCGCTTACTTGATCGAAATGATGAATTTGTAGCCGAAGTACCAGTTTCGCAAAAAGGTGAGTTCAGATTCTTTGCAGCAGCAGGATCATGGAACATAGTCACACTTGTTCCGGGGGGATCAGCTCGTCAGCCAGTAACGGCAAATCTGGGTCAGATAACTGACGTGGATGTTTTAGTCGGTTAATGCAAAAATGTGAAAGTGCCAGGTGTTTGTAGTCACCTGGCACTTTTATTTTTCATAGACCTGCTGGAACTAAATTTGCGTAATCAACTTTGATGCAACGATCTTGGACTACTTGCATCCCTGAATTGCTAGCAAGCTCAGCTACATCGTTATTGCGAATACCAAGTTGCATCCACCAAGTTTTGCCAGCGCAGTCACCTGCGATTGCTGGAAATTCTTTTTCAAAAACACCTGGCATATCTTCACCTTTGCGGAAAACATCCACGATGTCTGGAATTTCAGGAAGTGCTGCCAGATTTGGATAAACCTGTTGTCCCAAAATATTTTCAGTATGTGCTGGGTTGATCAAGTAAACAGTGAAATGGGTTTGCTGAAGTAGGTAAGCGGTGACTTGATGACTTGCACGATCAGGCTTTGCTGAAACCCCAATCACAGCCACTGACTTAGCGGTCATCAAAATATCCCGAACCTGGGCATCGGTTAAGTCGCTCACCACTTCAACCACTTCCTAAAATGCTTGACTTATGGCTTTAACGCTAGACTATTTTTCGTGGTTGAAAATTTTTATACCGGATTACTAATCCTTGCCTCAATAGCCATCACTTGGTTTGCAGGTTATGTGGTTTACAAATTATTTAAGGGCCAAGGCTGAGCGCGACCTATCACCCTGATTTAGCCCCGTTATCTTGGTTAATTGGTACGTGGGTTGGCGTTGGCGTTGTTGGTTATCCGTCAATGGAAAAAGATATTCAAGTTGGCCAAGAATTAAATATCAGTCATGATGGCCGCCCATTTTTAATACATTGGTCACGAACTTGGCGCCTTGATGAAAATGGTGAACGTGTCGAACCGTTAGCCATGGAATCAGGATTTTGGCGCCCACTTCCAAATAACGAAGTTGAATTACTCCTTTCACATCCGACTGGCATTTCAGAAACCTGGTTTGGAAAAGTAACTGTTACTGGAATTGTTAATGCTCAGATCACAGGTGCTCGGGTGGAACTTAAGACTGATGCAATCGTTCGAACTTCAACCGCGAAAGAAGTTACGGGTGGGGAACGACTTTATGGACTAGTTGATGGCAATCTGGGCTGGGTATATGACATGGCCGCTGTTGGTGTGCCAATGAAATCGCATGCATCATTTCACTTAACAAAGGTTTCAAATGATTAGCCACAATTGGGATGACGTCTTACGTCAATTCGGATATCGAATTACCCCGCAACGCCAAATGGTGCTCGAGGCAATAAATAAATTAGGTCACGCCACACCTGAAGAGCTATGTGTGGAGGTTCAACGCTCAGCCTCTGGGGTTAATCTTTCGACGATTTATCGAACCATAGAAGTTTTAGAAGAAGTTGGTCTTGTGACCCATACCCACATCGGTCATGGCGCACCTACCTATCACTCAGTTGACGAAGACTCACACATTCATTTGGTTTGTGACACTTGTGGAGAAGTCGAGTCCGTTGATGCAACTGAAGCAGATGTCTTCACTCAACGGCTTCTTGAAAAAATTGGTTTTGAAACTGATATTTCACATTTTTCGGTGCGTGGTCAATGTGCTAGCTGCCTTGCTCGCCAAAAATTACTTTAAGTTGTATCTATGACAGCGATGCCAAATATGAATCCGGATAGCCCGGATAGTTCTATCCCGTGGCATTACGGCGATCCGTTTAAAGAGCAACGTGATCTAGTTGCTGGAATTGGCCGAGTTGATTTAGGCAATCGCCAGGTCATTAGCGTTTCAGGTCCTGATCGCAATAGCTGGCTTAATTCTTTAACTACGCAAGACTTATTAACGCCTTTTAAGTCAAACCAAACTTTAGTGCTTAGCCCAAATGGTCACATCGAACATGACCTGCACGTTATTGATGACAGCACCGCAACCTGGTTAATTGTTGAACCAGAAACTTCGGCTGAATTAATTAAATTTCTTGAATCAATGAAATTTATGTTGCAAGTAGAAATTGCTGATCGCACTGCGGAATTTGCTGTGGTTGGCGCACCAGGGTGGATTCAAACAAATTATCCAACCTGGCATTCATCAAGTGTTTATGTTGATTTCACAAATGATATTTATGTAACCCATCGACCAGCCAAATGGCAGGTCAGCGAATATCTAGTGCCTCGGTCAGATCTTTTAAAAGAATTAACTCATCCAGTTGGCAGCTGGGCTTGGGAAGCACATCGGATTAGAGCTGGAGTTGCCAGGTTTAATTTTGAAACTGATCACAAAACTATTCCTCATGAAATCGGATTAATCGGTTCTGCAGTTCACTTAAACAAAGGTTGTTACCGCGGCCAGGAAACTGTTGCCAGAGTAGTAAATATTGGTCAACCACCACGAAGGTTAGTTCATTTAGAACTTGATGGATCAACGAATGAATTACCAAGTGTTGGTGCGAAAGTTTTTCATGATGGCAATGAAGTTGGCCATCTGACTTCCGTTGTTCAAGATTTTGAATCAGGTCCAGTTGGCCTTGCTTTGATTAAGCGCTCAACACCAATTGATGCAGTTTTAGTTGTTGATCAAATAAGCGCTGCTCAAACTGTGATCGTTAAACCTGACGCGCAGCCTCTTGCGCAGCCGACCCTTAATTCTCGACGATTACTGTCATAGGCCCATCACAAACTTGTGTGATGCGCATGTCAGCGCCAAACTTTCCGGTTTCAACTTTTGCACCTAAATCGCGCAAACATCTTGCAACTTCGTTAACTAAGGGTTCGGCTTGATCACCGCGGGCTGCTTGTTGCCAAGTTGGCCTACGACCTTTTGAAGTGTCGGCAAATAATGTGAACTGACTAATTACCAATATCGGCAAGTTTGCATCAGCGGCAGCGACTTCATTGGCCTCATTTGAAATAGAAATACCTTTGGCAACAAGTGCTTGTTTTTCGAATATTCGAAGTTTCCAAATCTTGTCGGCAAGCGGTGCGCACTTTGAAAGATCATCATCGACACTCACGCCAACTAAAACCATTAGCCCTGGCCCAGTGAACTGCCCGATCACTTGCCCAGCCACTTCCACTGCTGCGCCATCTACTCGCTGAATAACTGCCCGCATAAGTTAATTGTGTCTTATGTGGCACGATGTATGCATGTCAGCGCTCATTGCCCAGGTTGTGCGAAGTGGTTTTGTCGAAGGCCGCCACTATGGAAGTGCAGTAGTTGTGGATTCAGCTGGCCAAGTTATTTGGTCACATGGTGATGTTAAGTCACAGATTTTCCCAAGATCATCAAACAAATTGATGCAAGGTCTAGCAATGGTCAGAGCAGGATTACCAGCAAACGGTGAATTACTTGCTCTTTCTTGCGCTTCACATAGTGCTGAAGAATTTCACATTGAAGGCGTGCACAGTTTATTGAATGCTGCTGGCTTAGATGTTGATGCGCTTGCTTGCCCACCTGATTGGCCACTAGATCCTGTTCAAAAAGATACTGTGCTTGCTGAAGGTTTGGACAAAGAATCAATCTTCATGAATTGCAGCGGCAAACATGCCGCAATGCTTTTCACGTGTGTGATTAATGGCTGGGATGCCAGAACTTATTTGGATTTAAACCACCCGCTTCAGCAGGCATGCAAATCAACAATCGAAGAAGTAACTGGCGAACAAATACAACACATCGGAATCGATGGCTGTGGGGCGCCGGTTATGTCGACTTCATTAGTTGGGCTTGCTAAAGCATTTGGAAAATTTGCTGGACCAACAGCTGATGCAAATCAGAAAAAGATTGCAGATGCCATCAGAAGTAATCCGCAGTTTCTGGGTGGAACAAGACGTGATGTCACAAAATTAATGCAAGGCGTTCCAGGATTACTATCTAAAGATGGTGCTGAAGGCGTTTATGCAATAGGGCTTGGTGATGGCCGTGCCCTTGCATTGAAAATTGATGACGGTGCTGATCGCGCTCGAATTGTGGTGGCTAATTCGATTTTGAAAAATATTTTGAATGTGGTTTCAGCTGAAGTTGATCGCCAGTTATCAAGCCAAGTATTACTCGGGGCTGGTAAACCAGTTGGCCAAATCGAAGCCCTGATCAAGTAATTAAAAGCTGAACAATCGCGCCTACCCATAAACACTGTGGGCAGGTGATTACCTTATTTATGTGTCAGGTGTTATTCATCCAGTTGGGCCTAAGAATCCCAGGGTTTATTGGGTTAGACGCGCGTTATTAGCCGGGGCAATTTTCTCGACTCTTGTGTTAATTTTTTCACTTCTTAACGGCAAAGATGAATCTCCGGTAGTGAACGCTTCGCCACTTCCCGCACCTAGTCAGTCAGAAATTCCAACTGTCCTACCAGGCCAAACTCAAAGCGCTTCACCTTCATCAAGTGTTACAAAATCGCCAGCGGTGACAACTGATTGCACGGATGAACAAATTTCTGTTGTAGTTGCGATGTATCCAGCCAACCCAAAGGTTGGTCAAGACATAAAAATTTCGATGACCATCACAAATACAGGAACAGTTGATTGTTTTCGTGATGTTGGCAATGGCGCAAATGAAATCACGATAATTTCAGGCCCAGCATTAATTTGGTCAACAGATCATTGCAACCCAAGTACGGCAAGTGATGTCAGAAAACTTAGTCCAAATCAAAAATTAACAATTTCAGCAACTTTTAATGGAACCCAAACGTCTAAAGGTTGTGTGAAACATAACCAGTCAACTGCCGGAACTTATTGGGCGCATGCACGTAACATCAGCAAAAATAGCGATGGTTTACGTTTTGTAATTAGCGATTAAAGCGTGCAAGCGCTGAAGTTAAATTATCAACTTCGACTAATTTCAAACCTTTAATACTTGCTGGAAGTTTTGTTCCTTTTGGTACAAGGGCAGTAACAAAACCTAGCCGGGCAGCTTCCGTGAGGCGTTGATTAATCCCAGGAACAGGCCTGATGTCACCACTTAAAGCAACTTCACCGATTGCTACTAAATCAATCGGAAGTGCTTTGTCAGTCACGGCACTTGCGATAGATAAACACATACCTAAATCCGCGCCAGGGTCCGAAATCTTTGCCCCAGCAACTGTTGAAAGAAAGACATCTTTATCCCATAGCTTTAATCGACCTGCTCGCTCGGTTACCGCAATGAGCATTGCGGCCCTTGAGTTATCCAATCCAGAAGTTCGCCTAATTGGATTATTGCCAGGGCTAACTGTGGTTAATGCTTGAACTTCAACTAGAAGTGCGCGGCGACCTTCCATAGTGATTGTGATGCAGGTACCAGGAACAGCCTGATCACGCTGAGATCTAAATAATGCAGATGGATCGCTAACTTCACGAAGGCCATCATCGGCTTGTTCAAAACAAGCAACTTCATCTGCTGGACCGTAACGATTTTTATTTGCGCGAAGCAAGCGAAGGGGAGTACTTCGGTCACCTTCGAAAGTTAGAACGGTATCAACTAAATGCTCTAGTGATCTTGGACCGGCAACTGAGTTATCTCTTGTTGATTGCCCGATTAATAGAAGTGGCATTCTGCGGCTTTTGGCAGCGCGAGTTAACACTTGGGTTACTTCGTGAACTTGAGCCACACCGCCAGCGCGGCCATCTAATTCAGTTGATGCAATTGTTTGAACGCTATCAACAACAAGCAAGTCTGGATCAACTTGTTCAACATGGCCTAGTAAAACTGCTAAGTCAGTTTCATCAGCAATTAAAAGTGTTGAAGATTTCGTGCCAATACGTTTTGCTCTAATGCTGATTTGTTCAGCTGATTCTTCGCCAGATACGTATAGAACTTTTTTGCCATTTTTGGCGAACTTATCGGCAGCTTCTAAAAGCAAAGTTGATTTACCAACACCAGGTTCACCAGCAAGAAGTACACATTGCCCGGCAACTAATCCGCCACCAAGCACTCGATCAAGTTCGGCGAGTCCAGTTGAAGTGCGTTCAACTTCGCCAACTGGGATATCTTTAACTGCGCGAGCTGGTTTATTTGGCGCAGTTCCAGTAGTTGTCGAGCGAAGACCTGCTCTTGGCGGGGCAGCGGAAACTTCAGTTACTGAACTCCAGGCTTGGCATTCTGGACAACGGCCAACCCACTTTGGACCAGTCCATCCACATTCGGTGCACTTAAAACTTGCGCGAGCTGCTTTTGCCACAACCTAAGAGTAGACGGTCAGGCAGACAGGTGTTACTTCTTATCCGCAGCCTTTTGTTCGGCTTTTTTATTAGCCGCAACTGTCGCTGGGTGAATAGCTAAGTACTTGATCTTGTCTTTGTCGCCAGTTTTTAGAACACTTGCGATCATTTCTTCATGGGCTTGGCAATGGTCAACCAAAATCTTGTAAGCCTTTTTACCCATCAGTGAAAGCAGTTCACCTTCAAGTGATTTGTAGACAGGTTCTCTGCCAACGTGGGCTTCAACAGCAGTTGAGCAATACCAATCAAGATCTGTGCCACCAGGACCCCAACCACGACGGTTGTATTCTTCGATGCCGATGATCACAGTGTCGACTTCATCTGGTCGTTCGAAGTTTTCAAATGTGCGACGGATTGGAAGTTCCCAACAAACTTGCGGCTTAGTCACGTGGTGACCTACGCCCATTTCCATTGCCAAGATGTGTAACGCACAACCATCGCCACCTTCAAAACCATTTCGGTTATGGAAAATGCAGGCGCCTTTGTACGCTCGAGTTTTCTTGTCGCCTTCATCATCTTTTTCAAACATGCCACGCTTGCTGTGGCCTTCTTCGTAGTTTTGCCAGATGTCTGGGCGAAGCATCGCAGCATGTTTTTTGGTGTTATCTAAATCTTCTTTGTCAGCAATGTGTGCACCTAGGTTGCAACAGCCAACATCTGGGTTGTTCTTATCGATACCTTTACAGCCAGCACCCCAAATACAGGTCCAGCGGCTAGTTAACCAAGTTAAGTCGCAACGGTACAGGTTGGTGTCATCCTCAGGGTCGACAAACTCAACCCATTTACGCGGGAAATCTAATTTCAGCTCGGCCACGAAAGTAGAGCCTAATCGGAAAAAGGAAAACCACCCAATCGAATCGGGTTGAATATTGGGCTTCAAACCTGTCGGCGTAAAGTAATGCTTAGCCAACCAATGACGATTAGGCAGGTAGCTCGGACATGATTAAGGAACTCTTAGTCTCTGCTTCAAAGAGCAAGAAACTTGAAAAAGTTGTTTCAACTTCACCATTAAGTAAAGGCGTGGTTAACCGCTTTGTGGCTGGATACAGCACAGCTGATGCGGTTAAGAAAGTAACCGAACTGCACAAGCTAGGTATCTACACAACAATCGATCGTCTTGGTGAATCAACACTTGACCGCAAAGATGCCGACGCAACTGTAGCTGCATACAAAGAACTTCTTCGCGCATTAGCTGATGCTGGTCAAACCCACATGGCCGAAGTTTCAGTAAAGCTAAGTGCAGTAGGCCAAGCCCTTGGTGAAGATGGCGAAAAAATTGCTTTAGAAAATGCAAAGCAAATTGTTGAAGTTGCAAATGAAGTTGGCACCACAGTGACTTTCGATATGGAAGATCACACCACTATCGATTCAACACTTCGCATCTTGGCTGAAATTCGAAAGTCAGCCCCAACAACAGGTGGTGTACTTCAAGCACAACTTCACCGAACTTCAAGCGATGTAGCAAACAATGCATACGCTGGTTCACGTATTCGCTTGTGCAAAGGTGCATATGCAGAAGGTCCAGATGTTGCCTACATCGAACGCACCGAGATTGATAAGGCATACGTTCGCGACATGCGCACATTGCTTGAATCAGATGGTTACCCAATGCTGGCAACCCATGACCCGCGTCTAATTGAAATTGGCCAGGCACTAGCAACCAGCACCGGCCGAGCAAAAGAAACTTTTGAATTCCAGATGCTGCTAGGTGTTCGCCCAGAAGAACAAAAGCGTTTAGTTGAACTTGGTTACAAAGTTCGCGTCTATGTTCCTTATGGCGATGAATGGTATGCCTACTTAATGCGTCGTATGGCTGAAAAGCCAAGCAACTTGGCACTATTTGTTAAGTCATTAGTTTCCAAGAGTTAACCCAAGCAACTTAGTGTTGGCATTATGAAGGCAACAGTCTTATTCGTCTGCGTGCATAATGCTGGGCGCTCACAAATGGCAGCAGGATTCCTGCAACACCTAGCCGGGGATCGAATTCAAGTTCTATCTGCTGGAACTGAACCCAAAGATCAAATTAATCCATCGGCGATCAAGGCAATGGCCGAAGTTGGAATTGATATCGCCAGCAACAGCCCAAAGGTTTTAACAACTGAAGCTGTTCAAGATTCTGACTACGTGATCACCATGGGTTGTGGTGACAAATGCCCGTTCTTCCCAGGCAAGACCTACTTGGATTGGCCACTAACTGATCCAGCTGGCAAAGGCGTTGAAGATGTTCGCCCGATTAGAGATGAAATCAAGGCCAAAGTTGAAGCATTAATCGCCGAGATTGATTCAAAAAACTAGCCCTTAAGTTAATTACCTTTTAATGATAATTTTGTAGTTCCCTTTGGGGACCCCAAATTTTGAAGGCGGCTATGACTACAGCAATTATCGGCACTGGCGTAATGGGCGAGGCTTTGCTCGCAGGTTTTATGCGAGCCGGAATGCCCAAGTCAGAATTCATTGCAACTTCACGCCGGGCAGATCGAAGTGAAGAGATCGCCGCGAAATACGGCGTGCAAGTTCTGCCAAATAACGAAGCTGTTTCAAAAGCCGATGTTGTGTTATTGATGGTTAAACCGCAGGACATGCCAACTGTTCTTGGTGAAATCGCACCGACCTTAAATAAAGGAGCGCTTGTAATTTCTTTTGCTGCTGGTTTTCCAATTGCAAAAATTGAGGCTGCTCTTGCAAGTGGCACACCAGTAATCCGGGTAATGCCAAATACCCCAGCACTTGTTGATCAAGGTATGACTGCAATTAGCCCAGGAACTCACTGCACAAATGAGCACCTAGAAACTGCTGAAAAGTTAGTGAATAGCGTCGGTCTTTCTGTGCGAGTTCCCGAGAAGTACCAAGATGCCGTTACCGCAATTTCTGGATCTGGTCCGGCTTACATTTTTTACGTAGTGGAAGCCATGATCGAATCTGGCGTAATGCTTGGACTGCCTCGCGATGTGTCTACTGAACTGGTTTATCAAACTGTTATGGGCGCGGCCACCATGCTCAAGGAAACTAACACCCACCCAACGGTTTTGCGCGAGCAAGTGACCTCACCAGGTGGCACAACTGTTGCTGCTTTGCGTCAATTTGATGATTTCAAGGTTCGGGCCGCATTTATGTCGGCTATGGAAGCGGCTCGGAACCGTTCCCGCGAACTTGGTAGCTAATTTTGGCAACCAGTTATTTTCAAATTCGACTTTCACATAAGTAACTTTCACCACTAGAGTAAAGCCCTACGTACAAGTGTGTAAGTAACGCCGGAGGGGAAGCCGGACGTGGTAGCACACAGATTGGTCACGATTCACATGGCTGCATCAAATGAACGTCCACTAGGCGAAGTTCGTTTCTTAACAGTTGCTGAAGTAGCTTCGGCAATGCGTGTATCGAAAATGACGGTCTACCGATTAGTACACAGTGGTGAACTACCAGCAGTTCGGGTTGGTCGTTCTTTCCGTGTTCCTGAACAGGCTGTTCATGGCTACCTTCAAGATTCATTTGTTGAAGCTGGCTAAACAAAAATAAGAACAAAAGCTAGAACTAAAAAAAGATTTAGAACTAGAAATAAAAAAATCGAAAGGGCGTCTATCAAGTGGGCTCCGTAGTTAAAAAACGCCGTAAGCGTATGGCGAAAAAGAAGCACCGCAAGATGCTAAAAAAGACTCGTTCGAAGCGTAAGAAGTAAATTAAAAACTTCACTAGAGAGCAGCAAATCTACCGATTTGCTGCTCTCTTATTTTTTGTTACCGTTATTTCATGATCGCCTGTTGCACCAAGGTCTTCTTTTGCAGACCCGAGTAACGCTAATTGGGCGCCCTGATTGTCATTTATGTGATGAAGCAAGAAAAACAATCACGAATGTTTGCAATGAATTGAATGTTGGCTGGGAAGAGTTATCCATTCTGGATAACCCGAAGTTAGCTGATCAATATTTCGAATTAATTCCAGTGACATTGGTCGATGGCTTGCCTCATGATCAATGGAAAGTGGATCCAGACCGGCTTAGAAAAGCCCTTAGTTAGTGGCTTAATCAAATTGTTAAGTCACGTTAGTCACATTAGTAACAAATCCAAAAAAATAGATTTTCCTAGCACGAAGTTAGGCATATATGCCAATTTTGACGAATTGGGATATGCGCCTAATCTGATCGCCATAAGCACGAAAAAGGTTGGTTGAATGTCAATCGCACCAGTTGCGAAAACACCACAAGGTGTTCGCGGTGGAATACCGGATGCGACCGTTAATCGGTTACCGATGTATCACCGTTCTCTTCTTTCAATGGCAAGCCGAGGAATACTTTTAGTTTCTTCTGAAGAGCTTGCAGATGTTTCTGGTGTATCAAGTGCGAAGCTTCGCAAAGATTTATCTTTCTTGGGTTCATATGGAACTCGCGGCGTTGGCTATGACGTCGAATTTCTGCTTTACCAAATTGCTCGCGCATTGGGTCTAACTCAACAGTGGCCAGTTGTCATTGTTGGTGTTGGAAACCTTGGCCACGCATTAGCTGGTTACCAAGGTTTTGCATCACGCGGTTTCAAAGTAGTTGGTCTTTTTGACTCAGATGACACTCGCGTTGGTGAAAAAGTTTCTGTTGGTGGATCTACTGTTCCAGTTAGTTCACTAAGTGAACTTCCGCAGATTGTTCGTATGAGCGGAGCTTCAATTGGTGTCATCGCTACACCTGAACATTCAGCTCAAGAAGTTTGTAACGTGCTGGTACGCAATGGCGTAACCAGCATTCTTAATTTTGCGCCAGTACTTCTTGAAGTTCCGACTGGTGTTGATGTGCGCCGAGTAGACCTTGGTACTGAATTACAGATTTTGGCATTCCATGAACAACGCAAGTCACAACTTGCGATGAGTGAATCGAATGCTGGATAGCCATGACAGAAATGTTAGAAATCAACGAAGACACCTTCCCAGATAGTGATGTCACCGAAATGACCAATGCAAGTGGGGCGATGACTGCACCAGCAAATGCTGCAGTTGGAGTTTCTTTCGTAGTTGCCGGCCCAGGCGATGCGGATCTTTTGACTGTGCGCGCACATCGCTTGCTTAGCCAAGCTGATGTAGTTCTAGTTGATCCAGATCTTGTGCCGCTGGCTGAAAAAGTTTCACATGGCCAGGTGCTTATCGCAGTTGATGCAAACGGCATTCCGATGTCACTTGTGGCTCGCACAAAAGTAATCGCAGAAGCAAACAAAATCGGTCAACAAGTTGTTCGTCTGCTATCTGGTGATCCAGTTCTTGATGGTCGCTTAGCTCTAGAAACAGCAGCGCTTGCAGAAGCTGGTCTTAACTTCGAAGTTGCTGCCGGTGTTTCAACACTTACTGCAGTTCCAGCTCACCTGGG
The DNA here is from genome assembly GCA_039800985.1 of Actinomycetota bacterium. GTDB lineage: Bacteria > Actinomycetota > Actinomycetes > S36-B12 > UBA5976 > UBA5976. The sequence continues at coordinate 18,485 of JBDLPR010000007.1, forward strand.
TATGTCACTAACGGGTGGTCGCACGCGTGAAGTTCGAATCATTGACGCTGATGTTCCGGGCATCGATTGGTCAGCACATACAGATTCACTAGTGGCGCTCGTGGTTCACAATGCTGCTGATCGCGCCCATGACATCGCTAAGTCACTTGTTAAAGCTGGTCGCGATGCAAGCACACCAGTTTCAATCATTCGCGATGGTGCAACAGTTGAACAGCGCTCACTTCACTCGACACTTGAGCAACTTCCAGCTGCAGTGAAATTGGCTAAGCAGTCTGGTCCTGGACTAGTCATCATTGGTGATGTCGCAGCTGAACGCACTTCTTGGTATGAGAATCGTCCACTTCATGGTTGGCGAGTTCTTGTGCCAAAAACAAAAGATTCAACTGAAGATCTCTGTGAACAACTAATTACCTTTGGCGCGGTTCCATTTGAAGTTCCGACAATGTCAGTTGAACCACCGCGCACACCACAACAAATGGAACGTGCAGTTCACGGATTAGTTTCTGGTCGTTACGAATGGGTTGTGTTCACAAGTCTTAATGCCGTTCGCGCGATTCGCGAACGCTTCCAGGAATACGGTCTTGATGCACGTTCACTCTCAGGTATTCGTATCGCTGCAATTGGCGCTGACACTATCGATGCATTAATTGCAATGGGTGTTCGCCCAGACCTAGTTCCAGTTGAAGAACAAACAACTGCCGCGCTTCTTGATGAATGGCCAGAGTTTGATGAATTGGTTGATCCAATCAATCGAATCTTCTTGCCGCGTGCAGACATTGCAACTGACACTTTGGTTGCTGGTCTTAGTGAACTTGGTTGGGAAGTTGATGACGTAACTGCATTCCGCACAGTTCGCGCCGCACCTCCTGCTGTTGAAACTCGCGAAGCAATCAAGAGCGGTGGCTTTGATGCTGTTGTATTCACATCAAGCAGCACAGTTCGCAACTTGGTTGGTATCGCGGGCAAGCCGCATCCAGCAAGCATCATTGCTTGTATTGGACCGGCAACTGCAAAGACTGCTGAAGAACATGGTCTGCGTGTTGATGTGCTTCCAGAAAATGCATCAATCCAAGCGTTAACTCAAGCGCTAGCTGCACATGGTTATTCACTGCGTGAAGAAGCTGCTCAATCTGGCGCAGTTGGCTGGCGTCCATCACGCAAGCGTTCAGCTGCCCGTCGTCGCGCAACCTGATCATGAATTCCCAAGCGCGAACTACAGTTCACTTACTTCGCCACGGGGAAGTGCATAACCCTGCGAAAGTCCTTTATGGTCGTCTTCCTGGTTACGTCTTATCTGACTTAGGTCATGAAATGGCTAAGCGTGCCGGACTTGCATTAGCAAATAAAGACATCGCTGCTGTTATAAGTTCACCGCTTGAACGAGCCCAGCAGACTGCAACACCAGTTGCTGCCGCGCATGGTTTAGAAATTGGTATCGATCCAAATCTGATCGAAGCTGAAAATATTTTTGAAGGTCAACGAGTTTCTGTTGGTGATGGGGTACTTCGTCAGCCAAAGACTTGGAAACATTTATATAACCCGCTGAAACCATCATGGGGTGAGCCTTACAAAGTTGTTGCAAGCCGCATGCGCCTTGCGGTTGCGGCAGCCCGCGAATTAGCACGTGGCCACGAAGCAGTTTTAGTCAGTCATCAATTGCCAATCTGGATCAGTCGTTTAGATTTTGAAGGTCGTAGGTTTGCCCACGATCCGCGAAAACGTCAATGCAACTTAGCCTCGATTACTTCACTTGTTTTTGATGGCGATGATTTAACCGCAGTTCTTTACACAGAACCCTCAGCAGATTTGATTGCTAAAGCGAGCAAGATTGCCGGTGCGTAAATTACTGGCGCTTTTAGTTTGCATGCCACTACTTGCAGGTTGTTCTTCAGCAAATAGTTCTGGAACTGGCAGCGAAACAAGTTACGTTGCTGGCGATGGCACGATGACATTAATTGATTCCGCTGATCGCGGTGCCCAGGTTAATTTAGCTGGAACAACTCTTGAGGGTAATCAACTCGACATCAGTAAATATCTAGGCAAAGTCGTTGTAATTAATGTTTGGGCAAGTTGGTGTGGTCCATGTAGGTCAGAGGCTGTTGATTTAGCTTCTTTAGCAGCGGAACTAAGCACGAGTGAAGTTCAATTTGTTGGTTTAAACACCAGAGATGGGTTAGCCGCTGCTAGAGCATTTAACAAGAGATTTGATACCGGCTATCCATCAATACAAGACAAAGAAGGAACGCTGACGCTAGCTTTTGGGAACTTGGGTCCAGGTGCCACGCCAACCACGATCGTTCTAGATAAA
>JBDLPR010000008.1:0-9615 GCA_039800985.1 Actinomycetota bacterium
TGCTAAATCGGGTCCTTACCTGCAGATCGGGCGAGTCACTTTCGCATGAAAAATTTGGCTGGCAGAGCATTACAAACCAAATAATTACCTCAGTCCTGCAGGCCAATCCAAATGCGGTAGCGATTTTGTGGGGAAATCCAGCAGCCGCTGTGGAGCCGCTGTTTAATCGCTCTTTAGTAATTAAGTCAGTGCATCCATCACCACTAAGTGCACATCGTGGATTCTTTGGTTCTAAACCGTTTTCCAAAGCCAATCAACTGCTTGTTGATACCGGGCAGCAACCAATCGATTGGGCATAATCTAGTCATGGCTTTTTCCGAAAAAGTTCTAATTGCTGAACTTGTGATGAGTATTGATCGGCTAATGGAGTCAGCCAAGAAAGCACCAATAGTTCAAGGTGAATGGACACCAGCTACTGTGCTTGGACACGTCTCACAGGTGGATGAACAGGTTTGGTTAGCGCGAGTCAAACTTATGGTTGATACTCAAAAAGCTGGTGGCGAAGAACCAAAATTTGCATGGTGGGAACCAGATCCAATTGCAACTGCCAAAAAGTTCGAAAATTATGACCTTGAGTTAGCTTGCGCTGAAGCACTTCAAGCCAGAACTAAATTAGTTACTTATCTGAATTCACTTGAACCTCAACAGTGGGATGCCAAAGCAACACATGCCACTTTTGGATCCATGGATGTCCGCGAACTGATGTTCCAAACCCTTACTCACGATGAGGAACACCGAGAAAGTTTCGTTTAACGCGAAATTTACGTTGCCTTAACCAACGTTCATTGCGGGCAAGGTACCCTTTAATTATGGAAACAACTTATGTAATTATTGGTATTGCAATATTAATTGGTCTTTTCTTTATTGCCCAATACAACAAATTGATTCGGCTAAACGTAACTGTTGATGAAGCTTTCGGTCAGATCGAAGTTCAGCTTCAGCGCCGTGCCGACTTGATTCCAAACCTAGTCGAAACTGTAAAAGGTTATGCAAGCCACGAACGCAACACACTAGATAGCGTTACTGAGGCTCGCTCTAAAACAACCAGCGCACATGGACTAAACGAAGTTGCTGCAGCAGACAATATGATGACAAGTGCGCTTCGTGGCCTACTTGCAATCTCTGAGGCTTATCCAGATCTAAAAGCTTCTGAAAATTTCCGCGCTCTACAAGAAGAGCTTTCAAGTACTGAAAACAAAATCGGTTTTGCCCGTCAGTACTACAACGACAATGTAAGTTCACTTAACCAATCAATTACAACAATCCCGGGTAAGTTCTTCGCCGGTCCAGCAAACGTTAAAGCTCGTGATTTCTACGTAGTTGACGATCCAACCAAGCGTGACGTTCCAAAAGTAACGTTTTAGGTAATAGGTAAATTTGTCAGACTTTAGAGCAAGGCAAGCTGAAAACAGACTAAAAACTTTCATGCTTCTTGGCGTGATGGGAAGTTTGACCGCGTTCATAATTTATGCTGCCCAACTTTATTTAGGTAAAAACAGCGTCGGCATCGCTCCAATAGCAGTTGGAATTGCTTTGGTTTCAGTCTGGGGATCATATTTTGGTTCAGACAAAATTGTTTTAACGATGACTGGCGCTCGAGTTATTGACCATGATTCAGCACCTCAACTTTTCAACTTAGTTGAAGAACTAACAATGGCCGCAGGCCTGCCAATGCCAAAAGTTGCAATCGTTGAAGATCCAGCGCCAAATGCGTTTGCTACAGGTAGAGACCCAGATCATGCGGTAATTGCATTCACAACAGGCATCCTAGAAAAGATGGATCGTGAACAATTACAAGGTGTTGCTGCCCATGAACTTGCCCACGTAGCCAACCGTGACACGTTAGTCTCTGCAATTGCTGCAACAACTGCTGGTGCGATTGCACTACTAAGCGACTTTGTTTTGCGGATGACTATGTTCGGCGGGCGCGACCGTGAAAGTAATGGATCAAATCCGCTAGTTTTAGTCGCCGCCCTAATTGCAACTTTGCTGGCACCAATAGCGGCAACCTTACTTAAAGCATCGATTTCAAGAAAACGTGAGTCACTTGCTGATGCCAGCGCTATTGCTTACACGCGAAACCCAACAGGTTTAAGGCGAGCACTTGAAGTATTAGAACGCGATTCAACTGTGGTTCATCAAAGATCTAATGCGGTTGCACATATGTGGATCGAGTCCCCACTTGATGGACGAAGTGTTTCACAATTATTTGCCACACATCCACCTTTAAGAGAACGCATTGAAATTTTGCGCCAAATGGAAATGGGCAATTAGTAACCAAGAATTCCACTAGCCATCCCATAAGGTGATTGGATGGACAATTTCGCGAATCTGGCACCTTTAGCTTTTGGAATTCAAGCTTTCATCACATTATTTGTGATTTTGGATCCGCCAGGTGTTACACCAATTTTTCTTGCAATTACCAATGGAAAATCGAGTAAAGAGCGCGTGCGTCTTGCTTGGCAAGGTGCAACTGTCTCACTTGTTTTAATAGTTTCTTTTGCAGTTGCCGGACAAGCCGTTCTAAAAGCACTTCATATTTCCTTCAATGCACTTCAGGGTGCTGGTGGATTGTTGATGCTCTTAATCGCACTTGAACTTTTAACTGGCAAAGACAGTGGTGATGATGGCAAAACAAGTCCAAACATTGCCATGGTGCCTCTTGGTACACCTTTGCTTGCTGGCCCTGGCGCAATTGTGGCAACAATGCTCTTCGCCCAGTCTGCTAAAAACGTTGACCAAAAGATTTCTCTAGCTGTTGCAATTGTTTTAGTTCACATAGTTATTGGCGTAACTTTGATGAGTTCAACCCAGATTGTGCGAGTCATTAAGGAAGCTGGCGTTACGTTACTTGCGCGTGTGGCAGGTTTATTAACGGGAGCAATCGCCATCGAAATGATCGTGGCTGCGATAAAGGGTTTTTGGCCGAATTAAGAATTAACTAATTGGTGGATACATGATTCGCTGTCATAAGTTGCAGCACATGGATCACATAGCAAAGTTAGTTCGCGGCAAGCCAAGTTCGAGCAGTTATAGAACTTCTTGGTTTCACTGCTACATTTTTCGCATTGACCGATGGTTTTCGTGTCTTCTGAAAAATCCGTAACCATGCGCTTATCAAAAACGTAAAGTGAACCTTCCCACAGTTCTTTATCAGCAAATTTCTCGCCGTAACGAACGATGCCGCCCTTAATTTGGTAAACCTCATTGAAGCCACGATTTTTCATGATCACTGAAAGAATTTCACAGCGAATACCGCCGGTGCAGTAGGAGACAATTGGCTTATCTTTCAAGTGATCGTATTTGCCACTTTCAATTTCATTAATAAAGTCATGTGTGGTCTCCACATTTGGCACAACAGCATTTTTGAATTTGCCAACTTTAGCTTCAAATGCGTTGCGACCATCGAAGAACACAACTTCGTCGCCGCGGGCAGCCACAAGTTCATTCACTTGATCTGGGGTCAAATGCTTTCCGCCGCCAATGACACCGTTGCGATCAACTTTTAACTCTTCTGGCGCACCAAATGCAACAATTTCGTCGCGAGCTTTAACACTTAGGCGAGGGAAGTCATCGGCGCAGCCATCTGACCATTTGAAGTCGATTTTCTTAAACCCAGGGTAGGACTTCGTTTGCTTTATGTATTTCTTAAGTGATTCAACATCGCCACCAACTGTTCCGTTAATGCCGTGCTGTGAAATCAAGATGCGACCTTTTAAGCCAAGGCTTTCACAAAGAGTTTTTTGCCATAACTTCACTGCCTCGGGATCCTCAAGTGGAGTGAATCCGTAGTACAGGATGATTTTTTCGGTCTTCATATCTATTCCAGATTAATTCTTACTGCTTAGTAATTCCAATTCTTGGTGTCCGAGGGGGGACTTGAACCCCCATGCCCTAAAACGGGCACTAGCACCTCAAGCTAGCGCGTCTGCCGATTCCGCCACCCGGACTTAAGTGTTTGGGTTAGTTGCCTAGCCCAGAAGAAGAATACCTGTTTGGCGCTAACTGACCCAAATGAGCCAATATGTATTCATGACTGATGCATTGGCTGTAACACCACTTCCAGATATCGAATCTGAGGTAGTTGAAATCGTTCGCGATTTAATCAAAATCGACACTTCAAATTTTGGTGACAATTCTGGTCCCGGTGAAGCGCTTGCAGCTGAATATGTCGAAGCGAAGCTAAAAGAAGTTGGTATTGATTGCCATCGTTATGAAACAACTGGACCAAAGCGTCAAGGTGTTAACGCTCGCATCAAAGGTAAAAATTCGGATCGTCCGGCACTCCTATTACACGGACACTTAGATGTTGTGCCGGCTCAAGCAAAAGACTGGACCTACGATCCATTTGCAGCTGAGATCCACGATGGCATGATCTGGGGTCGTGGCGCAGTTGATATGAAAGATGGCGATGGCATTTTGCTAGCCATGGTTCGGGCTTGGGCAAAAAATGGGGTTCAACCTGACCGCGACATAATTCTTGATTTTCTACCTGACGAGGAAGCAGGTAGTGATCATGGATCACAGTGGTTAGTGCAGCATCATCCAGAGTGGTATCAAGATGCAACTGAGGCCGTGGGTGAAGTTGGTGGTTTCTCGCTAACACTGCGCGATGATGTCCGGCTTTATTTGGTTCAAACAGCCGAAAAAGGCATTCGCTGGATGAAACTGCGTGCTGAAGGTACAGCAGGACACGGATCATTTTTGAACAATGACAATGCGGTCACCAGATTAGCTGAAGCTGTCGCTGCAGTCGGAAACCACAAATTTGATTTAGCGCTAACGCCTACGGTGCGTGATTTCATCAAGGCAATTAATGACGCACTTGGCACAAGTCTTAGTGCTGAAGATCCAGAGGCATTGCTTGCCCAACTTGGTCCAATTGCCAGAATCATTGGCGCAACACTTTCAAACACTGCAAACCCAACCATGCTTAATGCTGGTTACAAACACAATGTGATCCCAGGAACGGCCGAAGCAATGATTGATGGGCGATTCCTTCCAGGGTTTGAAGATGAACTTATTAAAGACATCGAAAATCTACTTCCGGCAGGCGTTGTTCGCGAAGATGTTGTGAACGGTATTGCACTTGAAGCGCCATTTGAAGGAGCGCTAATTGATGCGATGACTTCGGCAATTCGCGCTGAAGATCCATTTGGCACGCCTGTTCCATACACAGTCTCAGGTGGAACAGATGCAAAAGCATTTAGCACGCTAGGGATTAAGTGTTATGGCTTCTTGCCTTTGCTATTGCCACCAGAGTTAGATTTCTCGGCCATGTTCCATGGTGTAGATGAACGAGTTCCTGTATCAGGGTTGGAATTTGGCGTACGCGTAATGGATCGCTTCGTTAGAAGCGCTTAAAAATCTAAGCGGTTCGCTGGATTAAGTAAGTCTTACGTCTAAGTCGCACTGTACGTCTGCCATCATTAGCAATACGGACACGATCTAATTCCCAACGCTCAATTTCGGCTAGGGAAGTAAGTAGTGACTTTATTTCAGAGCGTTTGGCGCCGCGAGTAAATCTCATTTCGCGGTATTCCCAAACAGCTGACATAAATTTCCCTTCGCGGGGTGCTATTTCAAGTAGGTTAGCGTTTGAACCTGGCAATACCAGATTAATTAGATTGGCGTGTTGATGACTGAGCAGCTTGGCTGGATACAAGCAATAATTCTGGGAATTGCTCAAGGTTTAACTGAATTCCTACCGATTTCTTCTTCGGCACACACTTTGATCATCTCTAAAATTGCTGGCTGGCCTGACCCTGGTGCAGCATTCACTGCAGTAACTCAGATTGGTACTGAGCTTGCGGTGCTGATCTATTTCTGGAACGACATCAAAGAGATCTTCGTTGCCTGGCTCAAAAGTTTGACTAGTAAATCTGCTCGCAGGGAACCGAATGCAAAACTTGGTTGGTACATCATTCTTGGTTCGATACCGATTGGAATTCTTGGAATTTCATTTCAGGATCAGATTCAAACAACTGCTCGAAACCTTTATTTAGTAGCTACCACCCTGATTGTGATGGGTCTTTTACTTGGATTATTTGATCAAATCGCAAAGCACACGAAAGATGCTGATGATTTGAAATCTAAACATGCAGTTCTTTTTGGGATTGGCCAGGCACTTGCCTTAATTCCAGGTGTTAGTCGAAGTGGGGCAACGATCACTTTTGGTTTAGCAATGGGTTTTAAACGCGAATTTGCTGCCAGGTATTCATTTTTACTTGCCCTGCCAGCGGTGTTTGCAAGTGGACTGCTTGAGACCAAGGACATTGGTAGTGATTCTTTTGTTAACTGGCCAGCAACAATTCTGGCTACAGTTGTTGCTTTTGGTGTTGGTTATGCAGTCATCGCAACATTGATGAACTACTTGAAGACAAAATCTTTCAAACCATTTGTCTACTACCGAGTAAGTCTTGGAATCTTAGTTTTGATTCTGTTGCAAACAGGCGTTATTGCCAATTAGAAATTTGCGCTAAGCGAACTTACAACTAAGAATTCCCTAACACCAATAGGCTTTACGCGTGGGAACTTTAATTTTGATTCGCCATGGCAGAACGCCAGCAAACGAGCAAGGCATTTTGGCTGGTCGTACCCCAGGAGTAATGCTGGATGAAGTGGGCTTAAAAAGTACCGAAGCGCTGCAAAAGAAATTCGCCGAACTAAATGTTGTCAAAGTAGTTGCCAGCCCACTTGAACGAACTGTGCAAACTGCCAAATTAGTTTTTCCAAATCATGAACCAGATACCCATCACGGATTAATCGAATGTGAATATGGCGAATGGACCGGCCGTAAATTAGAGGAGCTTAAAGACGAACCGCTTTGGAAAACTGTGATTAAAGAACCTCACAAAGTTCAGTTTCCAAATGGCGAAAGTATGCAAGCAATGTTCGATCGTGCTGTAGAAACTATTTCTGAAATTGATCAGCAATTAACTAAAGAACATGGTGAAAACTTTATTTGGGCCGCAGTTAGCCACGGCGACATTATTAAAGCCATTGTTGCAAATGCTTTTGGCTTGGAGCTGGCTAAATTTCAAAAGATTTATGTGGAACCAGCGAGCGTTAGCGTGCTTCGCATTCAAGGTGATGACATCGGTGTATTGAAAGTTAATGACAGCGGCGATGGTTGGGTGCAATCACTTGCCAAACTTGCTGAACCTACTTTGGGCGGTCAAACCGGAAGCGAGTATAAGTAACATGGCCCGCTTAGTTCACTTATTTGATAATCCAGAGCGTTTCGTTGTTGGCACTGTAGGTCAACCAGGTGATAGAACTTTCTTTTTGCAGGCTCGAGCTGGATCAAGGTTGTTAAGCGTTGCACTTGAAAAAGAGCAGGTTAATCTGCTGGCTGATCGTATGAATGAACTATTAGATCAAGTTGCCCAAGTAGAAGGCATTCAAATTGCTAATCTGGCACCAGCTGATCTTGAACCGCTTGATAACCCAATCGATGAAGAAATGCGTGTTGGCACAATTGCTCTTGGTTGGAATTCGATTACTTCACAAGTAATTGTTGAAGCGCACGCTGTCACAGAATTTCTAGATGATGTTCCCGATCTTGAAGAAGAAAGCGAAGAAGGTCCTGATGTAATGCGAGTACGCATTTCTGGACCATACGCAAGGGGATTTTGTACACGCGCAAAGGCAGTTGTTGGTGCTGGTCGACCTAATTGTCCGTTTTGTGAAAATCCGTTAGATCCACGTGGGCATATTTGTCCGCGGGCTAATGGCTATAAGCGTCGCGGTTAGAAGATAGGCCAGGGAACTGCTGGCCAATTTGGGTTTGGACTTGGAAAAGTTTTGGTTTCAGTCAGTTCTGAAATTCGGAACTTCAGTTCAAGAAATTCATCATCACTGATCAGTTGAGTGATTTCTGAATTAGCTAATTTGTTTTCAAGTATTTTTAGATCTTCAATCAAATTTTCAGGAATTGATTGACCTAGCCAACCCCATAGAACAGTTCTTAGTTTGGGTTCAACGTTAAAGGTCACTCCATGATCGATGGCCCAAACCTGCTGATCGTTATTGGTGAGTATGTGTCCAGCTTTACGGTCAGCATTATTAATAATTGCGTCAAATACAGCTAACTTCATTAAATCTTCTGAGTTTGCATGCGCAAGAACTACCTGGGTGCCATCTTCGGTAACACCACTTGTGATCTCAAGCCAGTCTTCAGGAACTTGATCAGGTTGAAAGATGTCAACTAACTCGGTTTGTGCCTCAACCCACTTTTGGAAACTGCCAATTCCGTACGAACCTTTTGAAATGACAGTTTCTGGAACTAAGTTCCAGCCCAAAAGTTGTGAGACAACATATGCTGCACGTTCACGCTGGTAGAGAGTTCCATTCGGGAAATCCCAAAGTTGTCGTTCGCCAGATTGCGGTTTGTATATGTATTTCTTGCCTTCAAGCTCTATTAGAAGTGTGGCATTAGAAGCATTTGAAAGTTGTCCAAGTGTTTGTGCTTGGGTGAAATCTTGATTGCCCATCGAAAACTAAATAATTCCTAAAAGCGCATCTACAAGATGAGCCATGTATTTAGGTGAATTCTTAGATTCAGAATTACCTGCATTTGTTTTAGCTGCCCAGTCATCGATTAATTGAAGAGCTTTGGGTGTATTCAAATCGTCACAAAGAGCTGCAACAATCTCGTTGGCACAATCAGTGGAACCGGAAACGTTTTCAAATGCACTGCGCCAATTGGCAAGACGCACGATTGCTTGATCAAGGTTGCGATCAAACCATTCCCAGTCACTTCGATAATGATTAGCCAAAATAGTCAATCGAATTGCCATTGGATCAATGCCATTACTGCGAAGCTTTGAAACAAAAACTAAATTGCCTAATGATTTACTCATCTTTTGACCATCAAGAGCGACCATGCCAGTGTGCATGAACACTCGAGCGAATTTCTTCTTTGATGCTGTTTCAGCGTGGGCTGCGCTCATTTCATGGTGCGGGAACTTTAAGTCAGATCCGCCACCTTGAACATCAATAGTTGAGCCCAAGTATTCAAGGGCGATTGCAGCACATTCGATGTGCCAACCTGGGCGACCTTTACCTAGTTCAGTTTGCCAACTGGGATCATTTGGTCGCTCATGTTTCCAAAGCAAAGCATCAAGGGGATTGTGTTTACCTGGTCTATCTGGATCGCCACCACGTGCTGCAAAAACTTCAAGCATTTCATCGTGACTTAGGTGGGCAATCTGTCCTGCACATTTCGATTTAGAAATGTCGTAATAAAGATCGCCCTCTAAATCATAAACAGCATCTTGATCTTTCAATGCTTTTACTTGTTTAACTACAAGATCCATAGATTCAACTACGCCGATGTAATTGGCTGGGGGAATTACGCGAAGTGATTCCATGTCAGTTTTAAAAAGTTCAGTTTGCTCAACCGCAATGTCTTGCCAATTTCGACCGGTTACATTTGCCCGTTCGATAAGTGGATCATCAACATCGGTGACATTTTGCGCATAATTAACGCCAGCACCTGCAGCGCGCCAAAGCCGATTTAACGTGTCAAAGGCTACGTAAGTTGCTGCATGACCCATGTGTGTGGCGTCATAAGGTGTGATGCCACAGACGTACATCGTTACTTCATCTGCA
>JBDLPR010000009.1:0-6014 GCA_039800985.1 Actinomycetota bacterium
CATGATTCATGATCCGGTTAATGGTCACTTCGGTTCAACAATCTCAGGTCCGGTATTCAAGCAAGTTATGACTTATGCGCTTGCCCACGAGAAGATTCCACCACTTGATACACCACCACCACAGATCCCAGTAACGTGGTAATTACAGATGCGACCAAAAACTTCACCAACAGCACTATCAACAATCGCTGCTGGGTTTAAATTCGCTGACGTTGATTCACAAGTTGCAGTTACTGGCATCACACATAATTCACGTGAAGTGCTGGCAGGTGATATTTATGTCGCGTTAGCTGGCGCTAACCACCATGGCATCGAGTTCGCAACACAGGCGATTGAACGTGGCGCGATTGCGATTGCCACCGACAGTGATGGCTTAAAGCAATTACCAAGTGGTATTTGCGCAATAGAACTTGTTAATCCAAGAGTCGATATGGCAACTCTGGCAGCCAGGGTTTATCAAAATCCGCATAAGAAATTAACAATTGTTGGCGTAACTGGAACAAATGGCAAGACTTCGGTTACCCATATTTTGCAATCTCTTTTTACGAACTTTGGTTACAAAGTTGGGGTAATTGGAACTGTTGGAACTTACATCGACGGTAACCACATTCCAGGTGCCAGAACCACACCAGAATCAACCGATCTGTATTCGATACTTGCCCAAATGGTGGAAGCTGGTGTTACTCATGTGTTCATGGAAGTTTCAAGCCACGCCTTAGAGCTTCACCGGGTGAGTGGCTTGGAGTTTGAGAAAGTTATTTTCACAAACTTAAGTCAAGACCACCTAGATTTTCACGGCACTATGGAAAATTACTTCGCGGCTAAAGCCAAACTCTTTACCAAAGAATTTGCAAAAAGTGGTGTGATTTGCGTTGAAGATAGCTGGGGTCAAAAACTAGTTGACCAAGTTTCAATTCCAGTAACGACCGTTGGGCCAAAAGCAGATTGGCAAGTTGAAAATCTGAGATTGAGTGTTTCAAAAACTACGTTTAGCTTGCGAAACAACGATGTTGCCATGAACTGCGAACTGCCAATGATCGGTGCGTTTAATGCAACAAATGCTGCCATTGCTATTGCAGTTAGTACCGAACTGGGACTTGATCCACAACTTGTAACTAGAGACTTAGTTAACGTCCACTCGGTTCCTGGTAGAAGTCAGATTGTTACCCACAATTCCCAAGGCACAGCAATTGTTGATTATGCGCACACTCCAGAAGCCGTCGAAAAAGTATTAGCCACACTTCGGGAAGTTTGCGATGGGCAATTAATTACAGTTCTTGGTTGCGGTGGTGACCGTGATGCACTTAAGCGACCGATAATGGGCAAGATCGCAGCAGAGATTTCCGATGTTGTTATCGTCACTGATGACAATCCACGCTCTGAAGATCCAGCAAGTATTCGCGCCCAAGTGAAAGCCGGAATTGTTGATACTGAAGTTAAAGTATTCGAGATTGGTGATCGCCGCGAAGCAATAAGTAAGGCATTATCGCTTGCCAGCAATAATGATGTTGTGGCGGTTTTAGGTAAAGGCCATGAGCAAGGCCAAGAAATTGCAGGCGAAATTCATCCATTCGATGACGTGAAAGTCATTCAAGCAGAGGCTAAATAATGTTTGAACTTTCACTTGAGCAAATTGCAAAAGCCGTTGGCGGAAAAGTTGTCGGCAATGGTTCAACAATTGTTTGTGGTTTGAGTACTGACTCACGTGAAGTAAACAAGGGTCAATTATTTGCCGCCATTGTTGGTCAGCGAATTGACGGCCATGACAAAGTGGCCGAAGCCATCCAATCGGGGGCAGTTGCCACAATCTGTTCAAAGACAGTTGCCGGCGATCACGTATTAGTTGAAGCTGACAAACAATTTGATCTAGATCCGGTTATCCCAGCACTTGGCAAATTGGCTAAGTACGCCAGATCACAAAATACAGATTTAGTTGTTATTGGCGTAACAGGATCATCGGGAAAAACATCGACTAAAGATTTAATTGGTCAAGTTCTTGCAAGTTATGCCCCAACCTACGCGCCAGTTGGTTCACCAAATAACGAACTGGGATTGCCGCAAACAATTTTGCAATCACCAGATGACACAAAGTTTTTAGTTGCTGAAATGGGTATGCGTGGCCTTGGCCATATTGCTTACCTTGCGGACATTTCCAAACCAGACATTGCAGTAGTCACAAATGTTGGCCACGCACACGTTGGTGAAGTTGGTTCAATTGAAAATATTGCCAAAGGGAAAAGCGAACTAGTCCAGGCATTAAGTACTGATGGGATCGCAGTGTTAAATCATGACGATCCAAATGTTCGTGAGATGGCACAAGTTACAAAAGCCAAAGTTGTGACCTATGGGCTAAGTACTAAAGCTGATGTGCGCGCTGAAAACCTAAATACTTTGCCAGATGGTTCAACTGCATTCACTTTAGTAATTGACGAAAACAAAGTTGAAATTAAATTGCCACTACTAGGTGAGCACAATGTTTCGAATGCACTTGCCGCAGCAGCTGTGGGCTGGTCAGTTGGGATGACTATAGGTGACATTGCAAAAGTCTTGTCGCAGGTGATTGTCAAAAGTAAGTGGCGCATGGAAGTTCACCAACTTCCAAGAGACATCACTCTTATCAATGATGCCTATAACGCAAACCCAGAATCTATGACTGCTGCACTCAAGACTTTGGCATCAATTAAAACCAAAGGTAAGCGATTTGCAATCCTTGGCGCGATGCACGAACTAGGCAATGACTCAGTTTCAGCCCATGATCAAATTGGGCGGCTTGTGGTTCGCCTTAACATCGAGCAACTAGTTGTGGTTGGCCAAATCGCAAAAACACTTCACTTAGGCGCTGAACAAGAAGGATCTTGGGATGGTGAATCGGTGTGGTTCGCTGATTTTGCCGGGGCCTGCGACTACATTTGCAGAAGAGTAAATAGCCACGACGTACTGCTATTTAAAGCTTCTCGGTCTGAAAAATTCGACGAGTTAGCCCAGTTAGTAGCAGACCAGCTCAATGCCAAAGGGGAGTAGTAAGCGTGAAGCTTGTTGTTCTTGCCGGTGCACTCTCTGCATTTCTATCTTTAGTTTGCACGCCATTATTAATCAAATTCCTTAGACGCCAGGGTTACTCCCAAGCCATCCGTGAATCAGCAAATGGCATCAATTACCCAGAGCATGGAAGCAAAAAAGGCACTCCTTCAATGGGCGGCGCAGCGATTATCTTCTCGGTTATTGCTGGTTATTCGCTTGCACACTTAATAATGTGGCGACCACCAAGTGTTTCAGGATTACTTGCCATCTACTTAATGGTCACACTTGGCGCCGTTGGTATGGCCGATGATTACTTAAAGATTTTCAAACAGCGCAGCACAGGCATTAGAGCTCGCACAAAGTTACTTGGACAGGCAGTCGCCGCTCTTTCGTTTGCATATTTAGGTATGCAATTTCCAGATGAAAGTGGCCGCACACCAATTTCAAATGCAATTTCTTGGGTACGCGATACCAACTTAGTTTTACCATCAGCTTTGTTAGTACTTTGGATTTGGTTTTTGATCACCGGAATTACAAACGGCGTGAATTTAACTGATGGTCTGGACGGTCTAGCAACTGGCGCTGCCACAATGACTTTTGCCGCATACACAATCATGTCGATTTGGCAGTATGGCCAGAGTTGTTATTGGGAACAAGTAACTGGATGTTATTCAGTTCGCGATCCACTTGATTTGGCAATTTTCTCGGCTGCAGTTGGTGGGGCTTGTTTTGGATTCTTATGGTGGAATTCAAGTCCAGCAAAAATTTTCATGGGTGACACCGGATCACTGGCCTTGGGTGGCGCGATTGCAGCACTTGCAATCATGACTCGCACTGAATTGCTACTTGCACTTATGGGCGGCTTATTTGTCATCGTGACACTTTCAGTTATCGCCCAAGTAACATCTTTCAAATTAACTGGACGTCGCGTGCTACGCATGGCACCGCTTCATCATCACTTTGAAATGCTAGGCTGGCCAGAAGTTCAAATAGTTGTGCGCTTCTGGATTATTCAAGGTTTATTTGTTGTCATCGGTATGGCTTTGTTCTATGCCGAATGGGTTCGTAAGTAGAAAAAAAGATTTCAAAATGAATCCAGTTGACCAATTAAATCGAAATTCTGATTGGTCCAATATCAAAGCTTGTGTTGTTGGACTTGGTGTAGCCGGTTTTGCTGCAGCCGATGCATTAATTCAAATGAATGCTCAAGTGATAATTCTTGATGCAAATCCAGGAGAGAAACAACGCGAACGGGCGACACTTCTTGAAATACTGGGCGCACAAGTTTTCTTTGGTGATGACCAAACACTTCCAGCAAACATCGACTTACTTGTGCTTTCACCAGGGGTTTCACCACTTGCACCTATTGTTCACGAGGCCACAAAACGTGGTGTGCCAATTTGGGGTGAGCTTGAATTAGCCTGGCGACTACGCGATTTAGCAAATCCAGCACCTTGGCTTCTTGTTACTGGTACAAATGGCAAAACCACAACAACTTTGATGCTGGAATCAATTTTGCTTGCAGCAGGGAAGCGCACAGTTGCTGCTGGAAATATTGGACACTCACTTGTTGAAGTTGTCATGGATCCAGAACCCTGGGATGTCATTGCAGTTGAAGTTGGCGCGCCACAGTTGCCATTTGTTTACACGATTTCGCCACAAGCAGCTGTTTGCTTGAACTTGGCACCAGATCACATTGATCTATTTGGCTCATTTGAGGCCTACCGCGATGCCAAAGCACGGATCTACGAACGCTGTCAGGTTGCAGCGATTTACAACTTGGCAGATCAAGAAACTTTGCACATGGTTGAACAAGCCGAAGTAATCGAAGGTTGCCGGGCAATTGGTATCTCACTTGGCATTCCAGACATTTCCATGCTTGGGGTAGTTGATGAGTTTTTAGTTGATCGTGCATTTCTAGCTGAGCGCAAGGAGTCAGCACTTGAACTAGCCGAAGTAACTGACTTAGCAATTAGCGCAAAACATAATGTTGAAAATGCTCTTGCCGCAGCAGCGCTTGCCAGAGCGCATGGTGTGGAACCTCGGTTCATTCGTGATGGCCTTCGGGCTTGGAAACCGGCAGCACATCGAATTGCACATGTAGCAACCATTAATGATGTGACTTACATTGATGATTCCAAGGCAACAAATACTCATGCGGCGATGACTTCGTTGACTGCATACGAATCAGTTATCTGGATCGCTGGTGGCATGGCAAAAGGCCAAGACTTTGATCAACTTGTACTTGATACCGCCAATCGAATTAAGGGTGTTGTGCTTTTGGGCGTGGATCAAGATCACATTGGCCAAGCTCTAGCCAAGCATGCACCGCAAATTCCAATCACCAGGATTACTAGTACAGATGCGAGTGCCATGGCTCAAGTTGTGTCAGCCGCAGCGCAGATGGCAAACCCTGGCGACACAGTTCTATTGGCACCTGGTTGTGCTTCTTGGGATATGTTCCGTGATTATTCGCATCGCGGAGACGCCTTCGCCCAAGCTGTTAATGAAATGAATAAGTAATGGCTACAAAAAAGAAAAATCGCAAACCGCTGATTAATACTCAAGCAGTTGTTGAGTTCCTCGAGCACCCATATGCGCCATACAAAATGTTAGTGATGATTACCATCGCTCTTCTAGCATTGGGCCTGGTGATGGTGGCTTCATCATCAAGTATTTATTCTTACCAAATCAATAATGGAAACTCATGGGCATTTGCTTACCGGCAAGCATTTTTTGCAGCAATTGGGCTTGCTGTGATGTTTTGGATTCCTAAAATTCCAATTTGGCAGGTGCGCAAACTTACGCCGTTTTATTCATATTCAGTTATTTTGCTGCTGGTGCTTGTGCTGGCAATTGGAACAGCCACTCACGGTCAAAAATTAAATATCGAATTCACAAGTTCAATTCGAATTCAGCCATCTGAGTTTGCGAAATTAGCTGTAGTGCTTTTCACTGCTGACGTCTTGGAGCGCAAGTCTCATCTATTAAAT
>JBDLPR010000010.1:0-10281 GCA_039800985.1 Actinomycetota bacterium
AAACCATTGAAAAGCGTGTTCGGCGAAGTTCGCGCAAGCGACTAGCAGATGCTTCAAGAATATCTTCGCCATCCATAACGATGTGCCCAGAAGTTGGTTCGATCAACCTGGTTAAACAGCGAACCAAAGTTGATTTACCTGAACCAGATAGACCCATAACTACGAATACTTCACCAGGTGCAACATCAAATGAAACATCGCGAACAGCTGCAGTATTGCCAGTCTTTTCCCGAAGTTCAGCACGCGGAAGCGCTGCATCTGGGCTGCCAACAAGTTTTTCTGGATTAGGTCCAAAAACCTGCCAAAGATTACGTACTGAAATTGCGCTTGCGCTATTTGTCATTACTAGTTGCCCTTCGGGTCTGCAAACCAGTCAGATCTAGCAGGGGAAAGGTTCTGCCAGATGTGCTTATGTTCTAGATATTCTGCCAAGCCAGCTTGGCCTAATTCTCTTCCTATGCCAGATTGCTTGTATCCACCCCATTCAGCCTGTGCTACGTAAGGGTGAAAATCATTGATCCAGATGGTGCCGTGGCGCAGTTTTCTAGCAACTCGCTGGGCCTTATCTGCGTCTTCGGTCCATACCGCCCCAGCTAGACCATAAATAGTGTCATTGCCAAGTGCGATCGCTTCTTCTTCAGTATCGAAAACTTCAATAGTCATAATCGGACCAAATGATTCATCCTGCACACATTTCATTTTGGTATTGCAGTTATCTAGAACTGTTGGTCGATAAAAATACCCATCTTGCAATTCAGGTTCGCTTGGACGTTTGCCACCAGCGCGAAGTACCGCACCTTCGGCAATTGCATCTTTAACAAACTGTTCAATTTTGTCGCGATGTGCCGCGCTAATTAATGCGCCAGTCTCAGCATTCTCATCATGTGATCCACCAAGCACGATTGCATCTGCGCGGCGAGCAACTTCAGCCGAAACTTTTTCATGAATACTTCGTTCAACAAGTAATCGAGTTCCAGCTGAACAAACTTGACCTGAGTGTAAGAAAACTGCAGTTAGCGCATTATCAATTGCGGCATCTAAATTACTGTCGGCAAAAATAATATTTGGATTCTTGCCACCAAGTTCAAGCGCGATCTTCTTAACTGTTTCAGATGCATTTGCCATTAAACGTTTACCAGTTACTAAACCACCGGTGAATGAAACCATATCTACATCAATGTGCGTACTTAGTGGTCCACCAGCAGTTGCGCCAGCACCCATAACTAAGTTGGCCACGCCACCTGGTACTCCTGCTTCAACAAGTACATCCATCAACATTGAAGTTGTGCTTGGGGTTAATTCACTTGGCTTGATCACAAATGTGCAACCAGTTGCTAGGGCTGGGGCGATTTTCCAAGAAGCTTGAAGCAGGGGATAGTTCCACGGTGTAATCATCGCAACCACACCAACTGGCTCGCTTACGATTGTGCTTCGCACGCCATCACGGCCGGTATCAACTTCACGTTCGTGAGCATGTGGGGCCTGCTTAGCAAAATATCTAAAAACCGAAATGATGTCATCTAAGTCATAGCGGGCTTCAATGATTCGTTTAGCGGTATCGCGTGATTCAGCTTCGGCGAATAATTCTTTGTCTCGTTCCAGGATGTCGGCGATGCGATCAAGAATCTTGGCACGCTGCTCGCCAGTAAACGAAGTCCAGTGGCCATCATCAAAAGCTTTGCGAGCTGCCTTAATGGCAAGTTCAGTATCGCCTGCCGTTGCTTCAAAGAATTCGCCAACTGGCTTGGCGTTAGCTGGGTGCAAAATTGTGCGCTTTTTACCGGAAGAACTAGGAACGCGTTTACCATCGATAAATAAGGAATCGACATTGCTATAAGCCATTTGGCAAACCACCCAAGATTTCTAGTTTCTTAACTTTTGCCACTTGTTGATGACTAGTCAAGTTGCGGCACTTCTTTGTAACGTAAGCGTTTTTAGGTTTCATAATGTGGGGCTATTCTCGCCAACTATTTGGGGAACCAGAAAGTGCCTTTGCGCTTTTCACTAATTGTTTCCCAACTACATCTAAATTTAATTTGTGCATACGCGCTGTTGGTCCGGAAACAACTATTGCTGCCACAACATCTAAATGAGAATCGCGAAT
Source organism: Actinomycetota bacterium (assembly GCA_039800985.1). Classification (GTDB taxonomy): domain Bacteria; phylum Actinomycetota; class Actinomycetes; order S36-B12; family UBA5976; genus UBA5976. Next base: position 2,105 of record JBDLPR010000010.1, read on the forward strand.
TGGCGCAGCTACGGCTGTGAAACTATCTTCCATTTCTTCATCGGCAATCGCATAACCGCGCTGGCGAACTTGATCTAATTCTTTTTCAAAATCAGCAACCGTTGTAATTGTCTTTTTAGTTAATTTTTCAAATTTATTTGGATAGGTTGCCTTGCGAGATTTTTCGTTAAGCCAAGCTACTAAAACTTTTCCAGTTGCGGTGCAATGAATTGGAACAATTTGTCCAAGCCAACTGGACATAGTCATGATGTGTGAGCCAGCAACTTGATCAACATAAAGAACTTTATTGTTATCCAAAACTGCGATGTTCACAGTTTCACCGAACTGGTCGGCAAGTGCTCGAGTAATGGAACGTGATCCAACGACTGCGCCCAAGTTGCTTGATACTGTTCCAGCCAACCTGACTAAACCAATACCAAGTCGGTAACGACCGCGATCTGAAACTTGTTCAACTAAGTTGTGCGAAAGCAGAGCTGCTAAAAGCCTTGAGGCTGTTGATTTATGAATATCTAATTCGGCGGCAATTTCAGTTACGCCAGATTCTCCTTTGGCGCCAAGTATTTCCAGAATCTGCAAAGCTCGATCAACAGATTGAACTGCTGAACTTTCGCCAGAAACACTGTTGCCCATGACGCAACATTATGCGCCATGGGCAACAGCCTTGTCTAGGTTTTTATAAAACTAGAAGAGACCTACTACTAAACCATCTTGAAGTTTGATGGTGTTTGCCGCAGGAACCTTAGGCAAACCAGGCATTGTCATGATGTCACCAGTAACGACAACGATGAATTCAGCGCCTGCACTTAAGCGAACTTCACGGATGGCCACAACGTGATTTGAAGGGGCACCCTTTAAGTTCGGGTCAGTTGAGAATGAGTACTGAGTCTTAGCCATACAAATTGGGAACTTGCCATAGCCAGCATCCTCGAAGCTCTTTAACTGATCGCGAACTGACTTATCAGCCACGATGTCATCAGCATCGTAAATGCTTGTGGCAATGGTCTTAACTTTGTCCCAAAGCGAAAGTGAATCGTCGTATAGCGGAGCAAATTGTGCAGCGCCTGATTCAGCAAGTGCGACAACTTTTTCAGCAAGTTCTTTAGTGCCCTTGCTGCCTTCAGCCCAGTGAGTACAGCGAACTGCATCGACGCCAAGTTCAGCACAGTACTTCTGAACTGCAGCAAATTCAGCATCGGTGTCAGTTGTGAAGTTGTTAACGCCAACAACTACTGGAACACCGAACTTCTTTACGTTGCGGATGTGACGGCCAAGGTTAGCTAGGCCAGCTTCAACAGCAGCTACGTTTTCTTTGCCTAAGTCATCCTTAGCAACTCCGCCGTGCATCTTTAATGCGCGAACAGTTGCCACGATCACAGCAGCGCTTGGTGCAAGTCCGGCCTTGCGACATTTAATGTCGAAGAACTTTTCAGCACCAAGGTCAGCACCGAAGCCAGCTTCAGTCACAACGTAATCGCCAAGGCGAAGAGCGGTGTCAGTTGCTAGAACTGTGTTACATCCATGTGCGATGTTGGCAAAAGGTCCACCGTGAACAAACGCTGGATTGTTTTCAAGTGTTTGTACCAAGTTAGGCATTAGCGCATCTTTTAGAAGAACTGTCATCGCGCCATTTGCGTTTAATTGCGAAGCTGTGATTGCAACTTTGTCACGGGTGTAACCAATAACAATGTTGCCAAGGCGTCGCTCTAGGTCATCTAGATCCATTGCTAAACAAAGGATTGCCATAACTTCAGATGCAACAGTGATATCAAAGCCTGCTTCTCGTGGGTAACCGTTTCCAGGTCCACCTAGAGCTGCAGTGATTTGGCGAAGTGCACGATCGTTCATGTCGATTACGCGCTTCCAAGCGATACGACGAACATCGATCCCAAGTTCGTTACCCCAGTAGATGTGGTTATCGATCATTGCTGAAAGTAGGTTGTGGGCTGCGCCAATTGCATGGAAGTCGCCAGTGAAGTGCAAGTTGATATCTTCCATTGGAATTACTTGGGCGTAACCGCCACCTGCGGCGCCACCTTTCATACCAAAACTTGGACCAAGTGATGGTTCGCGCAGACAGATGATCGCATTCTTGCCAATTGCATTTAGACCATCGCCAAGACCAACAGTTGTTGTGGTCTTACCTTCACCTGCAGGTGTTGGAGTCATCGCAGTAACAAGAATTAACTTGCCGCGTTCCTTTTTCTTAATTGAGTCAATGAATTCCATTGAGACTTTGGCTTTAGTTGGGCCATAATTCAAGATTGCTTCAGCAGGAATCCCAACGCGTGTGGCTATTTCACCAATTGGTTTGATTTTGCCTTCGCGGGCAATTTCGATATCTGATTTCACGCCGTTAGCTCCTTTGATCGTTTGGCGACATATTCATCAAGTTCTTCTTTAATTGCAGTGTCGATTGCTGGTGCTTCGTATTCTTCCAGCATCTTTTTGTAGATTTCATTTGCTCTGGTGGCAGTATCTTTCTTGCCATTGCGGCTCCAGCGATCGTAGTTATCGCTAGAAGATAGGAATGGGCGGTAGAAACAATCACGGAAACGTTCCATGGTGTGCATAGTTCCAAGGAAGTGACCACCGTGACCGGCTTCGATGTGGGCATCAAAGCCAAGTGATGCTTCGTCAATTTCAAACGGGGTAAATTCAACCTGCATCATTTGAACAATTTCCATGTCCATAATGAACTTCTCGTAGCTTGCAACTAGGCCACCTTCAAGCCAACCAGCTGAGTGCAAAACATAGTTAGTGCCAGCAAGGAATGTTGCATGCATAGTCATAAGCGTTTGGTAGCCAGCTTGCGCGTCAACGGTTTGCGCAGCATTTAAGCCACCGCCACCACGGAATGGTAGGCCAAAGTGACGGGCAATCTGACCAGTACACAAAAGGCCAATTGCTGATTCTGGAGTACCAAACATTGGTGAACCTGATTGCATGTCAATGTTTGAAAGGAAAGACCCAAATACAACTGGACAGCCTGGGCGAATTAACTGAGATAGCGCAATACCGGAAAGTGCTTCAGCAATTTGTTGAACAAGTGATGCCGGAATAGTTACAGGTGACATCGCGCCCATAAGTAAGAACGGTGTCAAAATTACTGCTTGATTAGCCCGGCTGTATTCAAACTGGGATTCAAGCATGCGATCATCCCAGCGAAGTGGACTGTTGCAGTTAATCAACGAAATTGTTGCTGGGGCTTTTTCAATTGCTTCGCGACTTCCGAAAAGAATTTCAGTCATCTTGATTACATCGCGAGCATTCTGCGCAGAAACAACGTTGCCCATGTATGCCTTATCAGTAAGCGTTTGTAGGCGATAAGTCATATCTAAGTGGCGAGTGTCAAGGTGGGTATCTTCTGGTTCACAGATAACACTGCTTGCCACATCCATCTCAGGGAACATCTGACTTAGTTTTAACAAGTTTTCAAAGTCGCGAAGTTTCGCATCACGACGCACGCCATCTTCAAGAACGAATGGAGAGCCGTAGTTACCAGCGAACACCATGTTTTCGCCACCAATGCGAACGCTTTTTTCTGGGTTGCGTGCTTGCAAATCAAATTCTTTTGGAGCTTTAGCCACCTGAGCCAAAATAAATTCTGGGTCGAACTTGACGTTGTTGCCTTCAACTTTTTGGCCAGCTTTGCGGAAAAGGTCTAATGCCTCTTCACTTAAGTACTCGATGCCAATTTCAGAAACAATCCGGCGCCAACCTTTATCCAAGGCAGCCATTGCATCCTTGGAAAGAATCTCAAAGCGCGGGCTTTTATTCTGGAACATTTATTCTCCAAATCGCTTGACGAACTGTAGTCAGAGTACACTACTATATGGAACAGGTGTTCCAGATAGTGAAAATACTATAAGGTACCTAAAACAGGTTCCCACCTTATTAATAAGGAGAGCAAGATGGAAGAGAAATCCGTAACTGGTACTCAAGCCATCGATCGTGCCTGTGATTTATTGGTTCGGGTAATGGATAGCGAAGAGCCACAAACTCTTAGCGATTTAGTTGGGGCAACTGGCCTAGCTAAGGGCACTACTTCACGCATTCTTAACGCACTTGAACGAGCTGGACTCTTAACCCGAAGCCAATTTGGAGGGTTTGAGGCGGGCCCAGTTCTTAATCAGTTTGCCGTTAAGGGCGGTGCTTACACAGCTCTTATAAATACTGTCACTCCAGCCATGGAACGCATTGCCCAAAAGACTAAAGAAACTGTCAGCTTGGCAGTTGCCGGACATGATGGTATCGACAACATTGCTCAGGTTGAAGGTGACTACATCCTTGGTAGTCGCAATTGGGTTGGTCAAAGTGTTCCGCGTCATTGCAGTGCTGCAGGCAAAGTGCTGATGGCACTAGCTGGAGCAAGCGCGCCACAAGTATTAACTGCGCGCACACCCGAAACAATCACTGATCAAAAAGTTTTAGATGAAGAACTACGTAAAGTTCGCGAACGTGGATACGCCGTAATTCGCAATGAACTTGAACCCGGTTTGGTGTCAATTGCAGTTCCGGTCTATAGCGAGAAGGGCAAAGTTATTGCTGCCCTTTCAGTTACTGGTCCAGCTGAGCGCATTGCCCCAGAAAATGAATCTCGCATTTCTTCGCTGATGCAGCGAGAATTGTCAGGTAACGCAAGACCACAACATGAAGGAGCGGCATGACCCCCGACGAAATCCTGAAGGAAATGTACGAAGCTACTATGGCTGGAAATGGCCCGCGCGTACTTGAACTAACTAACGAAGGTCTTGGCCAGGGTATGACACCTGACACCATCCTTTTTGATTCACTTATCCCAGCACTTGAAGAAGTGGGCGCACGTTTCGAACGTGGCGATTACTTTGTGCCAGAAATGTTGATCGCCGGTCGTGCGATGAGTGGCGCGCTAGATATTCTTCGTCCGCTACTTGCAGACACTGGCGTTGAAACAATTGGCACATTTCTAATGGGCACAGTTAAGGGCGATGTACATGACATCGGCAAGAACTTGGTGAACATCATGCTTGAAGGCGCTGGCTTTCAAGTTATCGATCTTGGTGTTCAGGTTGCCCCTGAAAAGTTTGTGGATGCAATCAAAGAACACCAACCAGATGTCGTTGGTATGTCAGCATTCCTAACTACCACAATGCCAATGTTTAAAGTAAACATTCACGAAATTTCTAAAGCTGGTATGCGCGATGACGTAATCATCATGGTTGGCGGCGCACCAGTAACTCAGGAGTACGCAGATGTCGTTGGCGCTGATGGTTATGCAGCAGATGCGGCAACTGCAGTTCGCAAAGCTAAAGAATTAATCGCAGCCAAGCGCGGCGCATAAGTAATTAATCATGGCTGAATTCATCGCGTCACTCGAACACGTCGTCAAAGGTCCTGTATGGGGCTGTCAGATGTGTGGTCAATGTGTTTTGCACTCAACTGGCATGACCTGTCCTATGAATTGTCCAAAGACACTTCGCAATGGACCATGTGGTGGAGTGCGCGAGGACGGACACTGTGAAGTTAAGCCAGAAATGCGTTGTGTTTGGACTAAAGGTTATGAGCGCACTCAAGCTTGGCCATTACCGAATACCTGGAAAGAAGAATTTAACCATTTACGTCCACCGGTTGATAACCGCTTAAAAGGTGGATCATCTTGGATCAACTTCTTCACTAAGCGAGATAAGTGGACACCTAAAGGCTGGAAAGCTGCCACCGATGAGGCTGGTCACTAAATGTCCACTCTTGAGTACAAATTAACTCAAACTAACGAAACCGTTTTCACTGCTGAATTTCCATCCCTTGATGGCAATGCCATGGAAAAGGCAAAAAAGCACGCCGATCGTTTCCGTGGTTGGTTTGATGGCGTTAACGCAACCGATAACCCAGCTGCTCATGCGCATGTCTCAAATGTGGCAACTTCAATTGCCATGAAGCAACTTGGCCTTGAGCCAATCATGCAATTAGTTTGTCGTGACAAGAATCGCATCGCTCAGCAAGCTGACATCGTCAGTGCAGCGATGTTCGGAGTTGAAAATTATGTCGCCTTAACTGGCGATGATGTAACAGCTGGTGATGAACCAGAGGCCCGCCGCGTATTTGATTTAGATGGCCCGCAATTAGTCCAACTTATGAGCACGCTTAAGCGTGGGCAGTACATGTCTGGGCGAAAACTAGATCCAGCACCACACATGTTTATTGGGGCAGTGGAAAATCCAGGTGCGCCACCATTTGAATACCGCGTACAACGCGTCGCAAAGAAATATGCAGCTGGCGCGAAATTCTTACAGCTGCAAATTTGTTACCACCAAGATCGTCTTGAACGTTTTTGCGCTGGCGTAAAAGCTGCTGGTCTTGGTGGCAAGATTGCAATCATTCCAACTGTGGTTTTGGTTAAAGGTGCCCGTCCACTTCACTTTATGCATGGTTCGGTTCCTGGAATTGATATTCCAGCAGCTGAAATTGCCCGCGTAGAAAACGCAACTGATCCAAGTGAAGCTGCTTACCAACAAACTTTGGAATTTGCTAAGCACGCATTAGCGCAACCAACAGTTCGCGGATTACACATCACCGACTTTAGACATGACGACACATTAGATCGACTAATGACTGATCTTGGCCGAGTGCGCCAGGTGAAAACCAACTAGGAAAGGCAAACTATGCAAACAGTAGTTAGCTCAGCGAGCAAGACAGTAACGATCGGTCATGATCAACCGTTTTGTATTATCGGCGAACGCATCAACCCAACTGGACGCAAGCTTTTCCAAGAACGTTTGCGCAACGATGATCTTTCAACAATCAATGTCGACGTAGCTGACCAGGTTGCTGGTGGCTGCGACATGCTAGATGTGAACATGGGCGTTCCTTTAACTGACGAACCAGCACTACTTGCCAAGGCAATCAAACTCGTTCAATCGCTAACTGATCTTCCAATTTGTATTGACTCTTCAGTCATCGAAGCTCTTGATGCTGGACTTGCGGCCTACGAAGGTAAAGCGCTGATCAACTCAATGACTGGTGAAGATGATCGCATGGATGCAATCTTGCCTTTGGTTAAAAAGTACGACGCAGCAATCCTTGCTCTGCCAAATGATGAAACTGGCATTCCAATGACAGCTGATGAGCGTATGCCAATCGTTGAAAAGATTGTTCGCCGCGTTGAAAAAGAAGGTATTCCACTTGAAAACCTTTTGATCGATCCACTGGCTATGCCAGTTGGCGCAGAACCAGAAGCAGTTAAGCAAACCCTGGAAACTATGTATCGCGTGCGTGAAAAGTACGGCCTAAATATGTCAATTGGTGCATCAAACGTTTCTTTCGGTTTACCTAACCGCCATGCACTTAACGCTGCGTTCATGCCAATGGCGATGTCAATGGGTCTAACTTCAGCGATCATGGATGGCCGCACTAAAGAAGTTGTGCAGTCTGTTCGTGCAGCTGATTTACTACTTGCACTTGATGCCTGGGGTGGTAACTGGATTACCAACTTCCGCGAGTCAAAAGCCGAGTAATTCAAGCAATTAAACTCTCTTAAGACAATCTTTGAACGAAGGAAATTGTGAGCGATCAAGATAACCAAGGCACGCAAGTTGCCGCAGGTCTTGGTCGCGTCACAATTAATTTCACCCCAAGTAATCAAGAATTTCGCGTTCCACCGGGCGTAAGTGTTTTCGATGCTGCCTCTTGGAATGGACTTGCGATTGATTCAACTTGCGGTGGCCATGGAACTTGCAAGAAGTGCAAGATTCAAGTTCTTGAGGGTGAAGTTCCAGTTTCTAGACTTGATATTCGTGCATTTACGCCTGAACAACTTAAAGATGGCTGGCGCTTGGCATGTGTGGCAAGAGCCAATAGCAATCTAAAAGTTGATGTGCCACCTCTTGCTACCAGGCCAAAAGCAGCAACAGTTGGTGTTGGTCGGCAAGTTATTTTGCGACCTGGCGTTAAAAAGCGTTACGTGGAATTAACTGAGCCGACTTTGCACGATCAGCGAACAGATATCGATCGCCTTCGCGATGCAACTGGAGATCTTGAATTCGAAGCTGAGTTGGCAGTTTTTCGAACATTGCCAACTGTTATTCGTCAATCAAATTTCAAAGTAACCGCTGTTGTGGTTGATGAAAAATTAATTGCAGTTGAACCAGGTGATACAACTGAACAAAACTATGCAGTTGGTATCGACCTTGGCACAACAACAG
>JBDLPR010000011.1:0-4167 GCA_039800985.1 Actinomycetota bacterium
CACCGGCAACAATTACCATCGGCCATTGCAAACCTTTAGCACGATGAGCTGTTAGCAATCTGACTGAATCACTTCTAGTGTCATTTTCAGCAAGTGATTCAGCTGGAATTACTTGAGATTCGATTTCATTTAAGAAAATTGTTAAGTCTTTACCGCCACCACGTGCCACAAAGCGATTAGCCAAATCAAACAACGCACAAATTGCATCAAGATCTAGATTGGCTGCGTGTGAACTAAATTCAAATGAAAGTGCTTTTTGTTCTAATTTGTCTTTCCATTTGGATTGCTGCCAGACAAAATCAAGAAGTTCGTGCGGTGTTGCACCCTTTTTCATCTTGCTTCTAGCCGACTCGATTAAGTTGCCAAGCTCAGATACTGCCCCAACTACCTGGCTTAATTCGGCATTTTCAACGTGGGCGATTGTTCCCGGTGTTGCAACTGCTCTTGCAATTAACTGACTTGATGGCCAAACAGTTTCATTTGCTTTTCGTTGTTCACGGCGAAGAGTGGCAGCTAATCTTCGAAGATCGACTTGATCAACATTTGCAAGTGGTCCAGTCAATAAATCATGGGCAAGTTCAGCTGTGATTGCTTTTGAATTATCAATTGCTTTGAGCACATCAAGAAGCGGCATTACCGCTGGATCTAGATGGAGCGGTAATTCATCAGATGCGACTGTCACTGGAATTCCAGCACTAACTAATGCGCGATGAATTGTTGATAGCGATACCTTTGCCGACCGAACAATCACAGCGATATCAGACCAAGTAAACCCATCATGGGCATGGCTTCTGGCAATTTGATCTGCGATATTTGCAGCTTCGGCGCCAGTTGAATCAAAAGTGCGAATTAATAGTTCACCTTTCATTTGCTCATCAACATTTGGATTGCGATGAGCCAATATGTCAGCGCGCTCAAATCCAACTGGAATTCGATCGCCAATCACTATCGATGCGGCACTTCGAATCGTGCTACCAAATCTGCGACAATTCTTAAGAACTACGTCTTCAAATTTTCCATTAAATAACGGACTGAATTCTGTTTTGAAATTTCTAATGCCTGCTTCATCGGCGCCGCGAAAACCATAAATCGCCTGGTCAACATCGCCAACAACGACAAGTGAAGTTTCTGGGCCAACCATTGCTTTCAGTAATGAAACTTGTCCAGGATCAGTGTCTTGGTATTCATCAACATAGATTGCTTTGAAGCGAGTATGTAAGAATTTTTGAACTTCTGGTTTATGGCTTAGTAATACTGCGCGATAAATTAATTCGCTGTAATCCAGCACGCCTTCAGAATCAAGCACATCCAAATATTCGTCCATGAATTTACCAATGGCTTGCCAGGTTTCTTTGTCTGACTGCTTGCCAAGTTTTACTAAATCACTAGGCTCCATCATGTGAGAGCGAGTGCGCGACATTACTGCGCGAACTTCTTCAGCTAATCCTCTGGTGCCGACAGCTGGCATAAGTTCTTGTGGCCAAGTTAAATTTCCATCAGCAATCGAATTACTAAATAGTTGGCGCGAACGTGCTTCTTGTTCAGGACCAGAAAGCAATCTAAATGGCGAAAGATAATCTTCGGCTGATTGAAATTGGCGAACTAGCGCGTAACAAAATGAATGGAAAGTGCTGATTGCTGGAACTTGACCGCCACCAACTTTGGCTGTGACTCGGTCGCGCCAATCAAGTGCTGCGCGTCTACCGAAAGTTAAACCAAGTACTTGATCTGGTGAAAGTGCATCGGCACCTGTGAGTCTTGCGGCCATGGCTTCAACCAAGGTTGTGGTTTTTCCAGTGCCAGGGCCAGCTAATACACGAAGTGCGCCTTGTCGATGATTAACCACCTTTTGCTGGTCTTGATCCAATACAACTTGGCCTGCACCTGTAGGTGGCGAGGAATCAAGGATTAGGCGAGTCATTAGGACTATTCCACCATGAGGGCATGACAAATCTCACGGCCGATCGACCCTTAAAAACTTCGAGATAATAGGGAAACTAGTAAATAAGCCCCGCTGTGGTGAATCTGCAGCAAGTCCCCAATAGGCAGTGCACTTTGAGTTCATACAGTTCAACGCTGGTGATCGAAGATGCCGTTCTAGAGCGCAGGCTTCGCCGCCCTGGTGACTTAGCTCGGTTTGCAATTGCCCTTATTTCAATCCTGGTGGCTGGATTACTTTCTTACTTAGCCCAAGGAACTGCAACCGGTATTGGCCAAGACATATCTATTGGGGCTAATCGATTGCCGAACATTATTTTGCTGCTGGCAAGTTTTGTTTCAGGTTTTGGTGCCTTGGTATTTCCTGGCGCAACAGCGGTTGATTTGCTGATTAGACGTCGAGCAAGGCAATTACTTGAAGCATTTGCCGGCTTATTAATTACCGCAATGATTTTGACTGTTGCCACATGGACATTGATAAAACTTGATTCAACAAGAATCTTGTTGGCTTTTGCTGGAACAACAGATCCAAATGTTGCAGTTCCACTCAATATTTTGCTCGGTGGTTTGGCTGCGCTAATTACAGTTGCCAGAACTATGTCTAGACATCGCTGGAACTTTATTTCCGGTGTTGTAATTGGTTCGATCGCCCTTTCTGACATCATCAGTGGTGGTATTACAACAACTGGATTAATCGTTTCCATCCTTGCAGGTTGGGCAGTTGGTTTATTAATTCGATACTTGCTCGGTACCGATACCACTCGCCCATCTGGTGAAAAGATTGCTGACACACTAGCTGGTGTTGGACTTCCACTTTCTTTACTGCGCGCAGCTGAAGTTCTTGAAGCCGGCCGTAGCTACGATGCCAGCACACTTGATGGACAGCGTTTAGATCTAGTTGTGCTTGACCGAGATTTAGAAGGTGCCGGGCTTGCTCACGCCATCTATCGCTCAATTCGTTTGCGCGATGATTCTGGCGGCAGCGGAACTTCCATGCGCCGTCGCCTAGAAAGAATTGCGTTAAATAGTTGGGCAATTTCATCAGCTGGTATTCGCACACCACATTTACTTTCGGTAGCAGAAGTTGGTCCTGATGCTGCAGTTCTGGCTTTTGATCACTTGCCGGGTCGAAGGTTTTCTCAAATAGACCACAAACTTGCCGATGCGGAATTGGCCGGAGCTTGGGAAATAGTTCGCGATCTGCATGCTGCCAAAATCGCACATCGCGCACTCACTGCTGAAAGTTTTGTACTTGGCGCTGATGGTCAGATTTACCTTTCAAATCTTGAAGATGGCGCAATAGCTGCTAGCGATGTTTTACTTCGCATTGACCTAGCCGAAGCTCTGGTAACTCTTTCGCTACGCAGTTCAACAGAACGTGCAATTAATGCTGCTCGTTACCTGTTAGGCGATGCAACCATCACCAAGGCATTACCTGCCCTGCAATTAGTGGCCTTTTCAAATCCGACTAGGGAATTGCTCAAAGAAAATAAACAGCTACTTTCACTTCTTCGTAATCAATTGGTTGAACTTCTTCCAGAAGGTGCACCGAATCAAGAAGTTGATATTGAAAGAGTTAAGCCTCGTACTTTGTTAACCATCGCAGCTGGAACTCTTGCAGCTTACTTACTGCTTGGTCAGTTGACTAAGGTGAATTTAATAGATCTTGCCAAAAGTGCTGACCTGCTCTGGGTTGGCATTGCTATGGCATTTTCGCTTCTTACTTATATCTGTGCCACAGCAAATATGATCGGCGTAATCCCAGAACGCTTGAATGTTTGGAAAACATTTCAAGCCCAGTGGGCCGCATCGTTTGCAACTCTTGTTGCCCCGCCAACACTTGGTTCTGTAGCAATTAACGTTCGCTACATAACAAAACAGCGGATTAATTCAGCAATGGCGGGAGCCAGTATTGCTGTTATTCAAGTAATGGCCTTTATTAGTCACCTTGCGCTCTTACTAACAATGGCAATTATTGCTGGAACTTCCAGTGACCTTGCTTTCCGCCCATCACGCACCGTGATTGTTGGTGTTGTGGTTTTAGCAATTGTGATTACTTTCTTGATGTCGATTCCAAACATTCGCCAATTTATTGGCGACAGAGTTAAACCCATTTTGAATCAAGTAGTGCCACGGTTCACTTCACTTGCAAATCAACCGTTGAAACTTGCCACTGGCATTGCCGGCGTGATTGTGCTCAACATCGCTTATTGCGGCGCACTTTATGCG
>JBDLPR010000012.1:0-5574 GCA_039800985.1 Actinomycetota bacterium
TCTGCATCAAGACGAGTCTTTAATAAACGTGCAGTTACCTTGGTTCCAGTTTCACCTGCAAGTGGTGAAGTGTTGATACCAATTGTCATCGAGATTGATGGTTCATCAACAGAAATAATTGGAAGTGGAACTGGATTATCTGCATCTGCCAATGTTTCACCAATGGTGATGTTTTCAAAACCGGCTACCGCGATAATTTCACCTGGACCAGCTGATTCTGCTGGAACACGTTCTAGCGCTTGAGTAACTAGAAGTTCAACAACTTTCGCTTTTTCCATCGAACCATCAGCTTTGCACCAAGTAACTGTCTGACCTTTTTTGATGGTTCCGTTATGCACGCGACATAAAGCTAGGCGGCCTAAGTAAGGAGAAGAGTCCAAGTTGGTTACGTGAGCTTGCAATGTTGCTTCTGGATCATAAGAAGGTGCTGGCACAGTATTAATCAGAGTGCGGAAAAGTGGTTCCAGATCTTCTTCTTCTGGCATCCCACCGTCAGTTGGCCGAGTTAGTGATGCCCGACCAGCTTTAGCTGATGCATAGACGATCGGGAATTCAATTTGAGATTCATCAGCATCTAAGTCAAAGAAGAGTTCATAAGTTTCATCGACCACTTCCGCAATGCGCGCATCCGGACGATCGACCTTATTAATAACAAGGACAACGGGAAGTTTCTTTTCAAGAGCTTTGCGAAGAACGAAACGAGTTTGTGGAAGTGGGCCTTCACTTGCATCAACCAGTAGCAACACCCCGTCAACCATTTCAAGGCCGCGTTCAACCTCGCCACCAAAGTCAGCGTGACCTGGGGTGTCGATGATGTTAAGTGTTACGCCTTCTGGTGCTGCAGGTCCGGTGTAGCTAACTGCAGTATTTTTAGCAAGGATTGTGATGCCCTTTTCACGTTCAAGATCCATCGAGTCCATGACTCGTTCATTAACATCTTGGTTTGCGCGGAATGCACCTGACTGCCAAAGCATGGCATCAACAAGGGTTGTTTTTCCGTGGTCTACGTGGGCAATAATCGCTACGTTGCGAAGGTCATTACGAATGGCTGATTTGGTCACTGTCGTAAGTGTAACGAACTTTTTTAAGTTGAATTACACCTTATTTATTAGTGCAATTCGTTAAACGTTGAATCGAAATTCGACTACATCGCCATCTTTCATGATGTAGTCCTTGCCTTCCATCCGAACTTTTCCATTGGCTTTCGCTTCGGCAACAGATCCAGCTGCAACTAAGTCGTCAAAAGCTACAACTTCAGCTTTGATGAATCCTTTTTGAAAATCAGTGTGAATAACACCGGCTGCTTCAGGTGCGGTGGCGCCTTTGGGAATTGTCCAAGCACGAGATTCTTTTGGCCCCGCTGTTAAATAAGTTTGCAGACCTAAAGTATTGAAGCCAACTCTAGAAAGTACAGAAATTCCACTTTCCTTTTGCCCTACAGATTGAAGTAGTTCAAGTGCTTCATCGTCTGGAAGTTCAGATAGTTCAGCTTCTAACTTGGCATCGAGAAATACGGCTTCAGCAGGTGCAATCAAGGCACTTAGTTCTTTCTTGAGTGCCTCGTCAGCAATTTCATCTTCATCTAAATTGAAAACATAAAGGAATGGTTTTGCAGTCAAAAGGAAAAGCTCGCGAATCGGGGTGGCATCTAAACCAGAAGAAAAAATCGTTTGACCACTATTTAGAATTTCAGCAGCTTTTTGGGCAGTAGCCAATGCTTCAGTCTTTGATTTATCTTGCTTCGCCTCTTTAGTCAGACGAGTTATTGCTTTTTCAAGTGTCTGCAAATCAGCCAAGATCAATTCAGTATTTATAGTCTCAATATCTGAACTTGGTGAAATTTTTCCGTCTACGTGAACAACATCTGGATCTTTAAAGGCACGAATAACTTGGCAGATCGCATCGGATTCACGAATATTTGCCAAGAATTTATTTCCTAAACCTTCACCTTCACTGGCGCCACGTACGATTCCTGCAATATCAACGAAAGTAACGGTCGCTGGCAATATTTTTTCTGAACCAAAAATCTTTGCTAAGACTTCTAATCTGGCATCCGGAACTGCAACAACACCTGTGTTTGGTTCAATGGTGGCGAATGGGTAATTTGCAGCTAAGACATTATTTTTAGTGAGCGCATTGAACATTGTTGATTTACCTACGTTTGGTAAACCCACGATTCCAATAGTTAACGCCACGGGTCATAAGCGTAGCCTAAAAACTAAAGTTCCCAATTCTGGGTCTGAACTAGCGGTAACTTAATACCTATGTCTGAAAATGCAACTGTAAGAACCCCTGGCAAACATGGGTGGACTTACCAAGGTGTTTTCATAATTATGTGGGTTTCACTTTCTGTTGCCATGCTGATCGATGCTCTCGTAAATCGAAAAGTGGATTTGGTTTCCAATGTGACCTTATTAATTGCAAGTTTGATAGCTGGTTGGAAAGTACGCACTAATGATTACCAAGCAGCAATTTGGGCACCGGCGTTAGTTTGGTTCGTTACCTTAATGACAGTTGGACAATTGGCTCCCAAGCGTGGCGGAAGTATGTTGAGAGAACAAATTCTGCACATTGCTTACGGATTAGCAGCACACGCTGGCTGGATTATTGGCGCAACAATTCTTTCTGGCGCCATCGCCATTATTAGGCGCGGGCGGAACCTTTAAGGTCACGTCGCAATTCTGGTGGCAACGCAAAAGTTAGTTTCTCCACTGAAGTTTCAAATTCTTCAACCTGTGAATAGCCTCTTGCATCAAGCCACTCAAGAACATCTTTAACTAATATTTCTGGAACTGATGCACCACTGGATAGGCCCACTGTTTCAACGCCAACAATCCAGTCTTCAGAAATTTCGTTTGCGCCATCAACACGTTTTGATGCTTTGGCTCCAGCTTCAAGGGCAACATCAACCAAGCGAACGGTGTTAGAAGAGTTTGCTGAACCAACAACTATCATCAAATCGCATTTAGCTGCAATTTCCTTTACTGCTGCCTGACGGTTTTGTGTTGCGTAGCAAATGTCATCACTTGGTGGATCAATTAGTTGTGGGAACTTTTCACGTAACTTATGAACTGTTTCTAAAGTTTCATCAACTGAAAGTGTGGTTTGAGATAACCAGGCAACCGGACGATTTGGATCAATTTCAACTTCAGCAACTGCGTCTGGGTTTTCAACCAAAGTCATGTGCTCAGGTGCCTCACCCATAGTGCCTTCGACTTCTTCATGACCTTCGTGGCCAATCAACAAAATCTGATAATCATCACTTGCAAATCGTTTTGCTTCAGAATGAACTTTGGTTACAAGTGGACAGGTTGCATCGATTGTGCGAAGACTGCGCACTTCTGCTTCTTGGTGAACAGCTGGTGAAACACCGTGAGCTGAAAATACGACAGTTGCGCCTTCTGGAACTTCGTCTGTTTCATTAACGAAGATTGCACCTTTTGCTTCAAGCGAAGTAACAACAAACTTGTTGTGCACAATTTCCTTGCGCACATAAATCGGTGCCCCGTAGTGAGCTAATGCTTTTTCAACGGTTACAACAGCACGGTCAACACCAGCGCAGTAACCACGAGGCTTTGCAAGTAGAACTCTTTTAGAAGACACGAACTAATGGTAACTGACTACAACCTGTGCGATCTAATACAGGCAGAATGTACTTGTGTCCACCAATGATGAACCAAAACTAGGCGCCAGCGCTGAAGCACCATTTGCGGTGCACCAGGTCAGCATGTTCGTTAGTGATTGGATAAGCCGTCTTGGATCGGTTTGGGTTGAGGGACAGCTGATAGAAGTTAAGCCAAATAAAGGCTTGGCTTACTTAACTCTTCGCGACGTGCAAAGCGAAGAAGTATTAAAGATGTATATGCAATCAAGTGCATTTGCTCAAATCACACCAAAACTGGAAGCTGGCGCTCGAGTTGTCGCAGAGGCTAAAGCTGATTGGTGGCCCAAGCGTGGATCGATGCAGTTTAAAGTGTTTCAACTACGCTCGGTTGGTCTTGGCGAACTTATGGCAAGACTTGAGGCACTTCGAAATATTTTGGCAAGTGAAGGACTTTTTGACCCTGAACGTAAAAAGCCGCTTCCTTTTTTACCAAGACGCATTGGTTTAATCTGTGGTAAAAACAGCGATGCAATGCACGATGTTATAAAAAATGCACAGCGTCGTTGGCCTGATGTTGAGTTTGTCGTTCGTGAAGTTGCTGTTCAGGGTGCCACTGCCGCCAAAGCTGTGTCCACTGCTCTTACAGAACTTGATGCAATCGATGATGTTGACGTAATAGTGATTGCTCGTGGCGGTGGTTCTTTTGAAGATTTACTGCCATTTAGTGATGAGGGCCTCGTTCGATTGGCTGCAAAATCAAAAACACCAATTGTTTCTGCAATTGGCCATGAAGAAAACAGACCGCTACTTGACTACGTTGCTGACTTCCGCGCTTCAACTCCAACGGATGCTGCAAGAAGAATTGTTCCGGATGTGGTGCAAGAGTTAGCCGATTTAAAGAATGCTCGAATTCAAATCAATCAACTTGTGAATAGCAAAGTTGATTACCTCAAACATCAACTTCAATTAGTTTTGGCAAAACCAGCTTTGGCCCATCCAAGTGAACTCATTGACCAAAGACTTGAATTTAATGAACAAAAGCGCGATTCAATTCTTCGAGTGATTAAAAATAAGATCGCAATTGAATCAACTGGATTGGGTGGATTAAAAACAACTTTGCGTGTGCTATCACCTCAGGGGACTTTAGAACGAGGTTATGCAATTGTTCGGGATGAAAACGGCCAAGTCGTGAGTTCGGCAAAAATTGCTAAAGCCAAGAAATTATTGGCCATTAAATTTGCTGACGGTTCAACTGAAGTTGAACCGAAGAATTAATCTTCAGATGAATTTGGGCGAAGCGCTTCAAGTCTTGCTTTTGCTGCACTTAATTTAGTTTCACAAATTGCAGCGAATTTCTCGCCTTGTTCCCATAGCGACACCATGTCATCTAGTGGCAAATCTTTATCTTCCAATTTTGATACGACTTCATCCAAGGCAGCTTTTGCCTGCTCGTAAGTCATTTCAGATTTTTCACTAGCCATGTTGCAACTCTACTCGGCGACTTGCAATGAATTAATAAAGTCTTCTAGCGCCGCCCAGTCAGCAGTTCCAGAAACGACAGTAATTAATTCACCTTCAGTTTTAACGTAAGCACGAGTTTCTGGTTTTGCTGACTCACACTTTTCCCAAGCACTATCTGCAATAGTTACTTCTTCACTGCAAGTTCCATCATTAGTGCTTGCTGATTTAACTTTGCTAAATGTTCCATCGCTTTGCCATAACGAAATGAACTCATTGTTCTTGCCAGTGAAACCTAAGTACCAGCGAGTATCTCCTGATTCGCCATAACTTTCAGTTTCTAACCTTGCCGAGGTAACTGATAAACCTTCAGGTATTTCTTTTGGAATCAAAACTGGCCAACTGCTTGTAGCAATCGCATTAGCTTTAGCACCATCAAAATCAACACTTTGCATTAATTCATGTTTTGGTCGCCACGAAACAACTAAAACAACCAAAACTGTGGCAAGTAT
>JBDLPR010000013.1:0-7309 GCA_039800985.1 Actinomycetota bacterium
GCAAGTGGGCTGTAAAGCTCATCTTTATTAATTTTTTCGGCTGTCTTGTTATAAGCCTTGCTTCGCTTCATTTACTTCTCCCTCTAGAGATTTTGGAGTTCGTGGTGCGAACCTGAAGCAGGTTCTTCCACTAGTGGTGCTTATTTACTTTCGTAAATTAGCCGACGGTAATACCCATTGAACGAGCGGTACCTTCGATGATCTTCATTGCAGCATCGATATCGTTTGCGTTTAGGTCAACCATCTTGGTCTGGGCGATGTCGCGCACCTGATCCTTGGTTATGTTCGCAACTTTGTTAGTGTGCGGAACGCCTGAACCTTTTTCGATACCGGCAGCTTTAAGAATTAACTTTGCTGCTGGTGGAGTCTTGGTAACGAATGTGAAAGAGCGATCTTCATAGACCGAAATTTCAACTGGAATTACCTGACCACGTTGGCTTTCTGTTTCAGCGTTGTATGCCTTGCAGAAGTCCATGATGTTGACGCCGTGCTGACCTAGAGCCGGACCAACTGGTGGAGCAGGGTTTGCTTCTCCAGCTTTGATCTGTAGCTTGATCAGACCGACGACCTTTTTGGTTGGTGCCATGTCTTTTGCGTCCTTTTATTTCTGTTTTGTCTTGCTTGGTTTTACTTGTCTTGCTTTGTTTTGCTAGCTCTTGTGAATCTGGTTGAAACCAAGTTCCACAGGAGTTTCGCGTCCGAAGATCTCTACTAGACCCACAACTTTTTGTGCATCTAGATTGATTTCGGAAATCGTTGCATGCAGGGTTGCAAATGGTCCATCGACAACGGTTACTGAATCGCCAATGTTTAGATCGATATCGATCTTCACTGCTGGCGCTCCAGGAGTTGTCTTTGCCTTTGCTTTTGCCTTGGCAGTTGCTTCGGAGGCAACTGTAGCCACTGGCTTTTCTTGCTGTGGGCGAAGCATTTCAAATGCTTCTTCAAATGAAAGTGGTGCTGGGTTATGACCTTGACCAACGAAACCAGTTACACCTGGAGTGTGACGAACAACGCCCCATGATTCATCAGTTAAGTCCATGCGAACAAGCACGTAACCTGGGAACTTATTGCGCTTAACAAGTTTTCGAACACCGTTCTTAATTTCAGTTACTTCTTCTTGTGGAACCGCGATTTCATAAATGTAATCTTCCATGTTTAAAGAAGTTGTACGGGTTTCTAAGTTTTGCTTTACGCGGTTTTCAAAACCAGCGTATGAGTGAACTACATACCAATCACCAAATTGTGATTCAAGACGTGTGCGGAAAGCTGCGATTGGATCTTCTTCATCAGATGGCGTTTCATCGCCTGATGCATCTGCAGTTGAATCAGCAACGTCAGC
Source organism: Actinomycetota bacterium (assembly GCA_039800985.1). Classification (GTDB taxonomy): domain Bacteria; phylum Actinomycetota; class Actinomycetes; order S36-B12; family UBA5976; genus UBA5976. Next base: position 1,343 of record JBDLPR010000013.1, read on the forward strand.
TTCGATTTCTTGCTCAACGATTTGCGAAATATCAAATGATTCATTCTGGGCTAAGTCGCCAGCGATGTCGCTAGTTACTTCGCCATCGATATCAACATCGACCTGACCATTCCAGTCGGTATCAGCAGTTTGAATTGCTACTTCACTGTCGATTGGTGCATCTACCTGAACGCTGTCAGTTAGGGAAACATCAGAAGCATCCTCTTTTACAGAACCAGCTTCCATGAACTGTGGGTCAGTCACTTTTTATTCCTTCTTCTTATCCGAAAACCAAAAGCATTAATTTGGCAAAAGCCAAATCGAGAGCTGAAATTACAATCGCCAGCAAAGTAACGAACACAATTACAACGACTGTGTAAGTTCCAAGCTGTTCTTTTGTTGGCCAAACAACTTTGCGAAGTTCGCCGCCTACTTGACGTAGGAATAGCGAAATGCGACCAAAGAAACCAACTTTCTGGTCAGCACTTGCACTCATGTCTTGCCTTTCGTTTTTTATTGGAAGTTATTCCAACATTTCTTAAAGCAGGGCCGGAGGGACTTGAACCCCCAACCGCCGGTTTTGGAGACCGGTGCTCTACCAATTGAGCCACGACCCTTGGTCCTGCTTAAAACCTTTGGTCATTTTGGGCATGCCGAAATAAGCCTAAGATTTGTGCGGTGTGTCAAGTGTAAGGGATATTTACGCACCCAAATACCACGCATATATGCAAATAAGCAATACTTAATTCCGTGAATAAACCTAGAGTTTCAGCCCGAATCGGGGCAATTGCTGAATCTGCAACTTTGGCCGTTGATGCCAAAGCTAAAGCACTTAAAGCTGCTGGCCGACCAGTAATTGGCTTTGGTGCTGGTGAACCAGATTTTCCAACACCTGACTACATAGTTGAAGCTGCAGTTGCAGCGTGCCGCGATCCAAGATGGCATCGATATACGCCAGCTGCTGGTTTGCCAGAATTAAAAAGTGCAGTCGCCGCAAAAACTCTTCGCGATTCTGGTTACAAAATTGATGCCAGCCAAGTTTTAATTACTAACGGCGGCAAGCAAGCGCTATACAACGCATTTGCATCTTTACTTGATCCAGGCGATGAAGTATTACTTCCTGCTCCTTACTGGACTACTTACCCAGAATCAATTGCACTTGCTGGTGGCAAAGCTGTTGAAATCATGACTGATGAATCAACTGGCTACCGCACATCAATTCAACAACTTGAAAAAGCATTAACCCCAAGAACCAAAGCACTTGTTTTTGTTTCACCAAGCAATCCAACTGGCGCGGTTTACTCCCCTGCTGAAGTTGAAGCTATTGGTCAATGGGCAGTTGAAAAAGGCCTTTGGGTTATCACAGATGAAATTTATGAACACCTTGTTTATGGTGACGCTGAATTTTCATCAATGCCAGTTCTTGTTCCAGAACTGGCTGACAAATGCATTGTGGTTAACGGTGTTGCCAAAACTTATGCCATGACAGGTTGGCGAGTGGGCTGGATGATTGGCCCTAACGACATTGTTAAAGCAGCAACAAATCTGCAATCACATGCAACTTCGAATGTGGCTAACGTTTCTCAGATTGCAGCACTTGCTGCAGTATCTGGGGATCTAAAAGCGGTTGAAGAAATGAAAGTTGCTTTTGATCGTCGCCGAATGACAATCACCAAAATGCTTAACGAAATTGAAGGCGTGAACTGCCCCGAACCAGAAGGTGCGTTCTATGTTTACCCATCAGTTAAGAATCTGATTGGCAAATCAATTAGAGGCAAAGTAGTTAACTCTTCTGCTGAACTAAGTGCACTTATTTTGGATGAAGTTGAAGTTGCGGTTGTTCCAGGTGAAGCATTTGGAACTCCTGGTTACATCCGGCTTTCATACGCGCTTGGCGATGATGACTTGATTGAAGGCGTTTCTCGAATTCAGGATTTACTTAAGTAATTTCTGCGCTTATTTTCCGTGGGAAAAGTTTGCGCAATCTTGAATTGGTTGCCGGGTTAAACGCTTGCTGGATTATTGCGTTTGCCACTTGGGCATACTGATTTGTTAAATCTTGAGCTTTAGGTAATTGAGCGACAAATGTTCCAAGCTCTTGTGCTTTATGAACCAGTTCAAAGTCATATTTAATGGTTTGAATATTTGTTATTTCGGTATGCATTCCAATTGCCGAAATCGCTTCTTTGGCAGATCTTTTATCTTGATTAGTTAAAACGACAGCGCTTACAGCTTTGCCAGAAAAGACATGCCAATTTTCGATCACAACTTTAATTAACCTAGTGACACTGACCGCATCTGCATTACAAGTTAAAACAACTTTGTCGGCCGCATTTATTGCAGTGCTACTGACTAAATTTCGTTTGGGTAATCCAATTTCCATTGAAACCATTGGATCAACTTCCAAGACAGGACCCGCATCAACAATCACATAATCAAATTCACTTTTGGCAATCTGCCAAAGTTCACTCAATGCAACTTGTCTTAAATCAACCCATCTCGATGCTTTAACTAAGCCAGGCAAGAAAAATAAATAGTCTGAAAAATTGATTGCATCTTGACTCAAGAAATTATTTATGGCGGTTTTTCGCTCAACTTTTCGACAAACATCAAGTAGTCCTAATTCAGTTACTGATTGGCTAAATAGTTGAGCCATTGCTGGACCATAGGTGTCGCCATCAACTAACAGAGTTAGTTTTCCTTGTTTGGCCAAACTGAACGCCAGCTCCATTGCTAAACGTGTTTTACCTGTTCCACCTGAAAACCCACCAACAAAAATAAGTTCACCAGATGGCGAGATTGGCTCTTCGTTTGATGTCTTAGTTACTCGAACGAGCGCTGCCAAAATCGCAATTGCAGCAAGCGGATTTTGCTCCAATTCAATCCACTCGACATTTGCAAAATCGGCAAAATACTTTGAATTGGTAGTTAGCGCGACGACTCGAATCTGAAGCCTTGATAATTCGGCAAAGAATTCTTCATCAAGGCGCATGGTGTGATCTGAAACCACAACTACATCAGCTGAAATGACCTTCACTACTGAAAGCACATCCACGGCATCTACGCACCTGCGCTGAACTTGAATCCCGGTCATTGGATGCGAAAGTCCGCTAACAAACTGCGCTTCCCAATCAACCTGGCCAATGGCCACAATTGCATTAATCATTTGTTAGCTGCGCTTGTTATCTGGAAGGGCGACTAAATCAATTACGCCGTCGCGCATCGCTTGAACTAATGGCTGAACACTTGCCACCTTTATTAATAAGGTAACCGCGGTATCAAGAGTTGGATCAACAATTTCTGGAACTTGTTCAATGGTTGCTTGCGAAATAACTAATGTTGCTGGGCCTGGCAACGCCATGCCATCTGTTGATGGTGTTACCCAGACATCAATTAATTGACCTGGCTGAAGTGAAGGCAAGTGTCCTGCTTTAATCGGCACACTTATCAAGCGTAAGTCTGAACGAACTCGATCAACAATTGATTTTTTGGTGAGTAAATCGCCACTAAACAAATCTCGAGTTACAACTTTGCCAATTGCCTGGTCAATCTCACTTATGACCTCAATTGAATCTGGAACGAGAACTTCAACAAGCTGAACATCATTTTCAGTTAGCGCACTACCGATTGGAACTGACCCAATTACTAATACAGCGCTTTGCCTGATTGCAGCCTTTGCAAATAATCCTTGAGCAAGCAGAACTGAAGCTATGACAAAAATGATTCCTAGCCAGAGTCGATAATCTTTTATTGATTTTTTTGGTTTTGTAGAAACTTGTTTCATTTTCATGGCGTACTTCTTAACAAAACCAAACTGGTGATTGGAATTAAATAGGACTGTTTGCCCACTAGAAGATCTAAGTGGTCGTTTCCAAAGCGAATTAACTTTCCGCTTAACTGGTTTCCATTAATTAGATAAATCGAGACCGGCGATTGATTTTCAACCAGATTCTTAACCCACATCGATGTCGTATCGAGGTCGCTATTTTCAATTCGAAATACCGCTCGCTGATCAACACCAGCCAAGTAAATTGAGTGGGAAAGATTCACAAAATAATTGATCCGGTTATTGCTGATTACCAAAAACCGCTCAGAAGTAAATCTGATTGAGCCATTCACAATTGGAAAACTTGGGCAGTTAATTGCCAGCGTTATTTCACTTTCTGTATTTCTGATTCGATCAATTAAGTTGATGTGCTCTTGTTCGAATTTGATCCCGTCTGTGACTTCAATAAGTTTTTCTATTCTGGTTTCAACTGTGATTTCTTCATGCGCATCTTTAAGAATGCTTTCAGCTAAATCAACAGCGGCAATTGATGAAACTTGCTTCATTGGCAAAGTTTGCAACGAGTAAAGGTACCTGTGGATTTTTTTATCCACAGAAAAGTAAAAAGTAAGTAAGTCCTATTGACCCCTGTTACCCCAAGGCATAGAACTGCCATACCGAATTAACAACAGGTAACTCATTTAGGGGAAATATGAATGCCATTGTTTATGCCTTGCCAGCACCTTTTGTGAATAACCCGGCAACTGCTGAAGTTATCGCCCTGCCAAGGCGAACTAAATACGGACTGCAAGAAACCTTGCCATTTGAATGGCCAGCTAAACCTCAACCGCAATTCATTTCACCACGGGTGACAGCGCTTAAGGCAACAGACTTTGATGTGCAGCCAACTGGTCGAAAGGATTTACCGCCTGCCAAAGAGTGGTCAGTTCATTTAGTCAAAGCTTTAATTGAAGTTGTTAACGGAAGTCGCTCGGTTTCTCAACTGCTTCGATGGGTCACCCCAGAAGTAATGTCAGGTCTTAAATTTCAATTGGCACGAAAGGGATTTCCCAAGTTTCAAGTAACTAGCATTAACGTTCATGAAACTGACGATGGTGTTGCTGAAATCAGCGCAGTCTTTAAATCTAAAAATCGTGCCTATGCGATGGCAATGCGCCTTGAAGGCCTAGATGGAAAATGGCGCGCCACTTCCCTGGTCTGGGGTTTCTAGTTCTTTAGCAGCGCGATAACTTTTTGAGTCTGAAGTTTTAACAAAATTACAATTAAAAATAAAACGCCTAGGGCCGTTAAGAATGTGATGATAACCATTGGCAGTCCCGGGTCATCAGCATTAAAGAATAAGAAAATTAAAATGCCAATTGGGAACAGGCTGGCTGCGCCAATCGAATAAATAATGCGATCGAAATTAGCCAATGATCGGCTAGTGAAAACCTGATCTGTCTTGATTAAATTAAGCAGCTTCCAAACTGAAACAATAATCACCTGTGCACATAGGAACATGAAGCCAACTAAGAAAGTTAGCGGCCAGCGCAGGCTCGCATCATTTGGTGAAGTTTTAGCCATGTAGGCGAACTGTCCTGGAAAAGACAATGTTTGTAGGACTGTGAATAGGAAAAACAATCCTGCAAGAAAAATCTTGAGTGCATTAATGACTCTTGATTCAGTAAACATTTTTGCCTCTCCTGAATGACTTTCCGATACTACTTGAACTCTAAAAACACAGACTTGACAATAGTTTCCAGATTGTAAACAATTTACTATCCGCAGTTGAAGGGTTTATCGAATTATGAGCGTTCAGGTATTTAAAGATCATGCAGCAATGCCTTGGCCAAATGGTGCTGGCATTACATATGAAGTAACGCGCTTCCCCGAATCAGGTGACTTCGAATGGCGCATCAGCTTGGCTGATATAGATAACGACTGCCCATTCTCAGTTATGCCAGGTGTTGACCGTGGCATTGTTTTGATGGAGGGCAACCACATGATCCTTGCCAACCCAGAACAAAAACTTCGGATTGATGAATTAGTTGCTTTCAATTACCCAGGTGAAATTGCTTACGACTGCACACTTCCCGCTGGTCCTGCAAAAGACCTAAACATCATGACTCGCCGCGGCAAGTTCACATCAAAGACTGTCGTTCTTGGCGGTGGCGCACATCAAATTGATGCCAGCAAGGATGTTCACATAATCGTTGGTCTTC
>JBDLPR010000014.1:0-4180 GCA_039800985.1 Actinomycetota bacterium
GTGCCACCTTCAGGTTTAATTCCATTAATTCTCATTGGCGTGGAAACAATAGTTCCGACGGTGTGGCGCGGATTTAGCGAAGCATATGGATCTTGGAAAATCATTTGTAGCTTTGGTCGAATCGATAATAATTGCTTTGAGTCCTTATTAGATATTTCTTCCCCGTCAAACTCGATAGAGCCCGAAGTTGGATCAATTAATCTTGTAATTAACCGACCGGTAGTAGATTTGCCGCAACCTGATTCGCCAACAAGTCCGACCGCTTCGCCAGCACCAATTTCGAATGAAACATCATCAACTGCTTGAACTGTTTCAGCTGTACCAAAAAATGACTTTTTGGCAACCGGAAAATGCTTCGTTAAACCAGTGACTTTTAAAATCGTGCTCATATTCGCGAAGCCACCTCAGAATTAAAAATCTGATTGCGCTGATCTTGCGTCAGATGGCAGCGCACTAAATGTCCAGAGCCAGTAAGTTGCGGAATTTCGGTGCTGCAAGCAGAACCAACTTGAGAAGTGTAAGGACAGCGCGGATGAAACGAACATCCACTTGGTATTGAAATCAAACTCGGTGGCATCCCCGGAATCGCATTTAATTTTAGATTTGGATCGCTGGTTAACCGCGGTATTGAAGTTAACAAGCCCCAGCCATATGGATGTTGCGGCCGTTTTAAAACATCATGAACAGATCCGTATTCAATAGCCTTACCTGCATACATAATTAAAATGTCATCAGCGGTTTCGGCAACTACACCTAAATCATGAGTAATTAAAATAATTGCAGTGCCAAAATCTTTCTGTAAATCGCGAAGCAATTCCAGAATTTGCGCTTGAATCGTCACATCAAGTGCCGTTGTTGGTTCATCCGCTATTAGTAATTGCGGATTGCAAGACAACGCCATTGCAATCATCGCTCGTTGGCGCATTCCGCCCGAGAATTGGTGCGGATAATCTTCGGCGCGTTTTTGCGGCTCAGGAATTCCAACGCGATCTAGCATTTCTATCGCGCGCTTTTTGGCATCAGCCTTTGAAACTTTATTGTGGACTAAATAAGCTTCGGCAATTTGATCACCCACGCGATAGAACGGGTGTAGCGCAGCTAGGGCATCTTGAAAAATCATGGCCATCGATTTTCCGCGTAATTGGCGAACTTGATCTTCCGTTGCGGAATTAATTTCGGTGCCGTTTAAATTGATTTGGCCATTGATAATCGCGCGTGAGCCTTTATGTAGACCCATAACTGCCAAGCTAGTAACTGATTTTCCAGATCCGGATTCACCAACGATTCCAAGCGTTTTTCCCTTATCTATCGAAAATGACACGCCATTAACCGCATTTACCAATCCGTCTTCAGTTGGAAACTGAACCGATAGATCTCTAACACTCAAGATACTCATGAGACCCGCACTTTCGGATCTAAAATCGAATAAAGAATATCTACAACTATATTTGAAATAATAATAAAGAAGGCAGCGACCATAACGGTGCCAACTACAACAGGAAGATCTAAATTACTTACGCCTTCGGTCGCTAACTTTCCAAGACCCGGAATATTAAAAACGTATTCGGTAATCACCGCGCCACCTAGTAATTGGCCTAAGTCCAAACCAAATACGGTCACGATTGGTGTAATCGTTGCCCGAAGCACATGTTTCATATTGATGGTTTTCGCGGGCAAACCTTTGGCGCGGGCGGTGCGAATGTAATCCTCTGACATTACTTCAATCATGCCAGCACGGGTTAAACGAGAATAAATTGCTGAAAGCAAAAATGCCAACGTTAGCCACGGCAACGCCATTTGTTTTGCCCAATCAAGTGGATATTCCAGTGGTGAGGAATATCCAGGCGTGGGCAGCCATTGCAATTTATCGACAAAAATAAATTGCAAAACTAATCCCACAAAATAAATCTGAAGCGAAGCCGCTGCTAGCGCAATTCCTTGCGAAAATTTATCTACAAATGTTCCACGGCGCAGTGCTGAAACAAAGCCGCTAGATAACCCAATTAATAGCCAAAGCACAGACGCGCCTGCAGCAATTGAAAGTGTTGCCGGAACACGATCCTTAATTAGCGATGTGACGGGTTGGTCAGTTTGGAATGAATAACCGAGGCACGGCGCTGCGCATTGCCGTGCTGCCTCAGTGCCTGCCGAGTAAGTTCTACCGACAAAAATCCCTTTTACAAAGCGACCAAATTGCACTTGTAACGGTAAATCCAATTCCATGTCATGGCTAATTTGGGCCATTAATTCAGGGGTACAAGATTTGCCGCAAGCTAATCGTGCTGGGCTAGATGGAAATATGTAAAAAATAGTGAAAACAATTGCCGTGACGATCGCAAGCACACCAATTCCAGTGCTGATTCGTCGAGCAATAAATTTCAACATCTTCTAATTTCCTTCTAATTTTATTTAATATCTTTAAGTAGTCGCCCCGACATTTAATGCCGGGGCGACCAACCTTATTTTTTCGATTACTTCTTTACATATGCATTGATGATGGAAATGTCTCCGTATCCATATTCAACGTATGCGTTACCAATCTTTGAACCAACCATTTGGTGGGAGGTTTCAAAGTAAACAGGTACTAGAACCGCTTTATCAACGATTAGTGACTGTTCGATATCGCCAAGAGTTTTCTCTTGTTGCGCAGAAGTTTGCTTGTCAGCTGCTTCAAACTTTGCCTGAAGATCAGGGAAGTTTGCGCGAGCTAAGTTGCTCTTAGCATCTGTTGGAGCCATGGTACGGCCGTCATAAAGCGCGTACACAGTTCCTGACGCTAGTGGCCAGTCAGGCATCCAAGAACCTTGAATTACATCTGGTTCTTTTTCAACGCCACGTTTCGCCGCAGCATCATAGAAATCAGCACGTGGATACTTATCCATGATTACAGTAAAGCCAACAGCTTCAAGTTGCTGTTGCAACGCAGCAGCGCGATCTGGCTCGACACCCTTATCGCGATATGCGATTCGAATTGTCTTCTTAGCTGAGGCACCCGCAGCAGCTAAATATTCTTTAGCTTTTGCAACTTGTGCTTCTGGATTCTTGGTTACATCGCGGCCGCAAATGTTGAATTTACGGTAAGCCGGCTTAAAGGTTGATGGGATTGTTGAGTTCGAATATGAACCAGCAATTGTTCCACCAGCAGCAAGCAGGATTTGCTTGTAATCAAATGCGCATTGAATTGCTTTGCGAACGTTTAGATCCTTAACTGTGTCAGCGTTTATAGCGTAGTAACGGCTATAAGTTGTGTCATAGCTAAATAAACGATTCTTGTACTTTGCGTTTCCATACACCTTTGCGATGTTGGTAATGATGTTGGTATCAAGTGCTACGGATGTCTTAGCAGCTCCACTATCAGCAATCATGGTCTGTTCAACCACGTTCTGATCTGAACCAAACTTGAATACATATTTGTCTGGATAGTCAGTACGGATTGGATCAGATTTTGGATCCCAATATTTGTTGCGTACCAAAGTCATCTGCTTACCGCGATCGTATGAAGCGATCTTGTATGGACCAGATGAAACTGGGCGAAGGTCGTAGTTTTGCTTTGTATCCTTCAATTTAGGAACTGGGCTGAACGCACCGAATGTAGTTACAGCTGGGAAGTAAGGAATTGGCTGCTGCAACTTGAATGTAATTGTTGAGCCATCCTTCGCACAAACAACTCCGTCAAATGACTTATTCGGTGTTGTGTATGGTCCTTTGTAATCATTCTTATTTTCGATGAAGTCCTTTGGATATGTTGGTCCACCATCAAGCAGAACGATTTCATATGAACGTGCCACGCCGTACTTGATATCTTCACAAGTAATTGGCTTGCCATCTTCATACTTCAATCCTTGGCGTAACTTATAAACCCAAGTTAAACCGCCATCCTTCGTGGTTGGCATTTCAGATGCCAAGTCAGGAACAGTTGTAATCGTGCCATTTACTGTCTTGAACTGAGTCAAGGTACGGATAAATAGACGATATAGATCAAGTGTTCCACCAACATATACACGAGCTGGATCAATATGTTCGAAATCGCCTTGAGCGATATCGGTAATTGTTCCACCTCGAACTGCACCCTTTACGGTTACAGGTCCGTTATATGTTTTAGCAGCATTAGCTGAAGGTGCTACAACAACTGTTGCAACAAGTGCAGTAGCTCCTAAGCCAACAACTGCCTTCTTCAATA
>JBDLPR010000015.1:0-4180 GCA_039800985.1 Actinomycetota bacterium
CAGTTGGCGCAGCATCAGGAGCGATTGCCGGATTAGTTGCAATCACGCCTGCCTGTGCATTTGTTTCACCAAGTGGAGCGCTTGCGATTGGAATTATTGCTGGATTTGTTTGCGCTTATGCTATTCAAATTAAATCTAAGTTCGGCTTTGATGACTCTCTAGATGTAGTTGGCCTTCATTTAGTCGCAGGATTGGTTGGCTGTTTAGCAATTGGTTTCCTTGGAACAAAATCGGTTAATGAGTTTGGTGCCGATGGACTTTTCTATGGTGGCGGATTTGAACTTCTAGGCAAGCAGGCAATTGGTGCTGGTGCAGTGACAGCCTTTTCTTTCATAGTTACATTCATAATTGCCAAAGTTCTGGATTTAACTTTAGGTTTCAGAATCGATGAAGATCATGAACTTGAAGGCGTTGATTTGCGAGCACATGGCGAACTGGCATACGAAGATTTGGACTCAATTGAAATGGGTGACGAGAACTTTGATTTTGCGAATAGCTAAGCGGGAAGTGGGATCCAACTGACAATTGACCCACTTGTTGCGCCACCTGGTTCTATAACTGCGTAGCCCTCTGCATCTACAAACCCACGCAGCATAGAAGAATCTAGGTGTTCAACTGGTTCAATGTGTCCCACTTTTGTCAGCGATTTGATTTCACGACTTAAAACAAATCGATGCTCATTAACTGGTGCAGATACTTCTGTTGCCATAATTCGCGTGCCAAAATTAACTCTTGATTTGTTGGTAGCACCGGCAATGAAGTTTGAGACTAATGTGATTAGGCCAATGACAGCTGATTGCGGATTGCCAGGTAATCCAATTAGGAATTTATTTGGAAGTTCGGCAATTAGTTGGTGGTAACCAGGACGAACTAATACTGCATCCACTAAAACCGATCCACCACATTGCGAGATGGCATTATGCAGGTGATCAGCTGGTCCTGCTGCCGTGCCACCGGTTGTGATTACCAAATCTGCATTGCTGCTATTTATGGCAGAAATATGCTCATCTAAAGTATCGGCGACATATTTGATTGCAAGTAAATGCGCACCAAAATGATTTAGCCAACCTGAAATCTGAGGTCCGATTGAATCGCGAACTTTTCCATTGCCTGAATTTCCAGTGTGAATTAATTCATCACCGAGAATTAAAACTTCAACAGTTGGCTTTTGATAAACAGTGACTTCAGTTAAACCGCAAGCAGCAATAAGTCCAAGCAGGGCAGGTGTTAAAGCTGTGCCTGAGTTGATTAACAGTTCGCCAGATTTTGCTTCGTAACCTTGGGACCTTATGTTGTCACCAGCACCTACTTCAAAAGAATCTTTTTTGGTCCTTACTTCGCTTTCCGAAACCACACAGTCTTCTTGTTTGATAACAGCGATGGCGCCACTTGGAATAACAGCTCCAGTTGCTACATAAACACAAGTCCCAGCTTCAAGTGAAACTTGTGAGACTGAGCCGGCTAGATTTTCACCTACTAACTTCCAGGGCCAATGACCATTAATTGCATAGCCATCAACTTTGGATGCATTAAACGGTGGTAAATCTGTTGCAGAAGTAATTTCATCGGCCAAAACATATCCATTGGCTTGTCCGATTGGAAGCGAAATCAACTTTGTTGGTGGTGCCACATTGTGAGCCAACTGCATGGCTACCTCAAGTTGCGCCTCAAAAATTGTTTCGGACATGTGCTTATTCTGCCTGATGACTGCTGGGTACATAAGACTTGGAGTAATAAACAATAATTAACCCATGGCAAAAGTCGTTAAAGCATTGGTGACTCTAGATGTCATTAATCCAAGCGATTACCAAAAGTTAGTTTCCGGAAATGATTCTGGTGCTGTTGTTTTGTTTTCTGGTGATGTCCGTGATCACCACGATGGCAAACAAGTTAAGTCATTAACTTATGAAGCGCACCCAACTGCGCAATCTGTTTTAGCTGATGTTGCAAATCAAATTTGCCAGAAGCACGATGTTAATCAGGTTGCGCTAGCTCACCGTCATGGAGAAATTCCAATCGGCCAGTGCGCATTTGTTGTTGCAGTTGCGGCAAGTCATAGGGAGGCAGCCTTTGCTGCCTGCGGTGAATTAGTTGATGAAGCTAAGCGCCAAATACCAATTTGGAAACATCAAATTTTTATTGATGGCACTGAAGAATGGGTTAATTTCGCATGACCCAATTAATCGATACTTATGGTCGAGTGCATCGTGACCTTCGAGTTTCGTTAACTGATCGATGCAATTTGCGTTGCAATTACTGTCTGCCTGAAGAATTCAGCGACTGGCTACCAAATGAAAAATTACTGACAACTGATGAATTAATTCGGGTAATTCAGGTTGCAGTTAATTGCGGAATCACCGAAGTCAGATTGACTGGCGGAGAGCCACTACTTCGCCCAGACATTGTTGAAATTGTTTCGCAGATTTCAAAGCTAGAAAATGCACCACAGCTTTCCTTAACAACCAACGGAATCAAACTTGCCAGCCTGGCTCAGCAATTAAAAGATGCAGGCTTATCTCGAATAAATGTCAGTTTGGATACTTTGCGACCTGAGCGCTTTAACGAATTAACTCATCGCGATCGCTTCGATGATGTTCAAAAAGGTTTAAAAGCCGCCAAAGATTCTGGTCTTGCACCAATCAAAATTAATTCAGTGTTAATGCCTGGAATAAATGATGATGAAGCCGCAGAGTTACTGCAGTGGGCATTAGATGAAGGTTTCCATCTTCGATTTATCGAACAGATGCCACTTGATGCCGGCGGCATTTGGAATCGCGCACAAATGGTAACCGCAGATGACATTCTCAATAAATTGGAAAAATCATTTACGTTAACGCCAGTTGGCGCACGCGGCTCAGCTCCAGCTGAAGATTTTCTAGTTAATGGTGGGCCAGCAAAAGTTGGCATCATTGCAAGTGTCACAAGACCGTTTTGTGGTGATTGCGACCGACTTCGATTGACTTCAGATGGCCAAATCAGATCATGTTTATTTGCCAGAAGCGAAACAGATTTGAGATCGATTTTGCGAGACAAGAACATTTCAAGTGATGAACTTGATAAAAAGATTGCCAAACTATTTGGGCAAACAGTTGCCGATAAATTGCCTGGCCATGGAATCAATAATCCAGATTTCATTCAGCCAAGTAGACCAATGTCTGCTATTGGTGGGTAGCGAATGGCGCTAGTTAGATTTTTTGCAGCAGCAAAAGCGGTTACAAAAACATCTGAAATTCAAGTTTCAGGAGATGACGTTGCCGAAGTTTTAGCTAATGCAACACAGAAATTTCCGGAACTTTCTCATGTATTACCTAAGTGCAGTATTTTGCTAAATGAAGTTTCCTGCTTTGACTTCAAAACTGCAGTTGGCGATAGTGACCTAGTTGACCTCCTGCCACCATTTGCTGGAGGATAGTAATGAATTTAATTGAGGTAACTAGTACTGATTTATTGATTGCTGCCTGCTTATTCTTGGGCGCAATTCTTTATACGTCAGTTGGCCATGCTGGTTCTTCGATTTACATCGCAATCATGTCGCTATTTGGCCTGGCTGGAACGGTAATTAAGCCAACAGCACTTGTGCTTAATATTTTTGTTTCAGCTTTCACCAGTTGGCGTTTTTTGAAAGCGAAGTTATTCGATCTAAAACTATTTATTCCACTGGCAATCGGTGCAATTCCAATGTCATTTATTGGCGGAAGTATTGAACTAAGCAACGAAATCTATAAGCCAATTGTGGGTGTGCTGCTATTACTTTCTGGTTTGAGCTTTATTTTTCAGCTTGGCCAGAAGGCAATCACCGTGATTAGTCCACCAAATTTCATCTTTGCTTTGTTTGTTGGCGGAGCAATTGGTTTGCTCGCTGGCTTAACCGGCACAGGTGGTGGAATTTTCTTATCACCGATCGCTCTATTGCTTAGTTGGACATCGGTTAAGCAGATGTCGGGAACAGCAGCTGTATTTATTTTGGTGAATTCAAGTTTTGGCCTTCTGGGTCACATTAGTTCTGTGAGTAATCTGCCAAGTTCACTTCCAGTATTTGTAGTTGCAGTAATGGCAGGAGCACTTGTTGGCACCAAATTAGGTATTGCAAAATTCTCAAATGCTGGTGTGCGAAAGGCCCTGGGTTTCGTGCTTTTAATTGCAGGTTTAAAACTTATGGCTGGATTCTAGAAAAACCTGT
>JBDLPR010000016.1:0-5761 GCA_039800985.1 Actinomycetota bacterium
AAAACTTTGGAAGCATTAGCTGGCGGAACTTCAGTGGCATATGCCATTGGATCTGATTTTGTTCGCCAGTTTCCATCTCTGCCAAGAATAGAAAATCTATAGAGAGTTCCTGGGATTACTAGTGGAACGAAAATTTCCCAAACCCCGCTAGATCCCATGGATCGCATAGGTGTGGCAATTCCATCCCAATGATTAAAGTCACCAACTACTCGAACACCTTGAGCATTTGGTGCCCAAACAGAAAAACGAATGCCGACCACACCTTGGTGGGTCATCGCATGAGCGCCAAGGAAGTCCCAAAGTTGCTCGTGCCTACCTTCACCAAATAAATGCAGATCCATCTCACCAACAGTTGGCGAGAAGCGGTAAGGATCTTCAGCAGCAATTTCGCCGTCACCATAATCAACAACAAGTGAATATTGCGGAATTGTGGAACCAGCAACTCGGCCGATCCAAACTCCACGGTATTCATGAGCTAAGGAATGACGTTGGTCATCTATTAACACTGAAACTGATTTAGCCCATGGACGCAGAACTCGAATGACAATTCCATGACCATCTGGGTGTGGACCAAGAATTGAGTGTGGATCGTGGTGCCAACCATCTACAACTTGATCAAGCACCTCAGTTGGAACTTTATGTGTAGCCATTTTGGTTACCTTGAATTCTTTTTGCTCAGAATAATCGCGCAATTAGCCGACGGATCAAGTTGGAAGGCACTGTGTTCAGAAAGGGTATAGGTATCGCCAGATAATTCATCCACCATCTGAATCTGGTCTTGCCAACCAAAACCAAGGGCTGGCATATCAAAATGAATAGCTGTTGCTTGGCTAACAAATGGATCAAGAGTAATGATCACAATTACTAGATCATCGCCATCACGTTTTGAGTAACAGATAACTTGATCTGAGTCCACACGGTGGAAATTGATATTTCGAAGTTGTTGAAGTGCAGGATGGGCACGACGTACCTTATTTAATTGGCTAATAAAAGGTGCAAGTGAATTACCACTGGCGAGCGCATCATCCCAGTCGCGATTTTTAAATTCGTATTTTTCTGAAAAGTAGTATTCCTCTGCACCAGGTTTTGTCGGTTGATTTTCATAAAGTTCATAGCCGGCATAGACACCCCAAGTTGGTGACATAGTTGCGCCAAGTGCCGCTCTAATTGCAAAAGCTGGCCGACCACCATTTTGTAAGTAGGTAGGCAGAATATCTGGGGTATTCACAAAGAAGTTTGGACGCATGTAACTTGAAGCGCCACCGGATAGTTCATTTAAATACTCTTCAAGTTCCCATTTTGAGTTACGCCAAGTGAAGTAGGTGTAGCTCTGTTGGAATCCAATTTCAGCTAGGGCGCGCATCATTGCAGGGCGAGTGAATGCTTCAGCCAAGAAAATAACATCTGGATCTGTGGCATTGATGCGAGCAATTAGCCATTCCCAGAATGCAACTGGTTTGGTGTGTGGATTATCTACGCGGAATATTCGAACACCGAGCTTCATCCAATGTCTAACTATTCGCTCAACCTCAGCGTAGATGCCATCAGTATCAAGGTCGAAATTAATTGGATAAATGTCTTGATATTTCTTTGGCGGATTTTCTGCATATGCAATTGAGCCATCAGCACGCTGGGTGAACCATTTTGGATTTGATTTAACCCACGGATGATCTGGACTTGCTTGCAAAGCAAGGTCCAAGGCAATTTCAATATTTAATTTGTTAGCTGCTTGAACAAATTCGACAAAATCTTTTTCAGTTCCAAGGTCAGGATGAATCGCATCATGGCCACCGTCTTTGCCTCCAACAGCCCAAGGAGAACCCGGATCATTTGGTCCAGGAGTCAAAGTGTTATTTGGACCTTTTCTATGGGAAATGCCAATTGGATGAATTGGTGGCAAGTACAAAACATCAAAGCCCATATCAGCAACTGCTTGAAGTCGCTTTGTTGCAGTTTTCAAGGTTCCACTTTGCCAAGTGCCATCGGCTTTTTGTTTAGCACCTTCACTTCGTGGGAAAAATTCATACCAAGCACCATAGAGTGCACGCTTGCGTTCAACTAGAAGTTTGTATGGACCGTAAGTGGAAACTAATTCGCGAATTGGGTACTTATGTAATACTTCAAGAAAGTCTGGATCTTCAATTATTTGCTGACGCTTTGCCGGAGCAATTTTTTTATCGATTATTGAATTTGCAACTTTAGTGATTATTTTTGCATCCTCACCCATTGCAATCCCGGCAGCTTTTGCCAGCAAAATTGAACCTTCAGTGAATTCCAGTTCAACATCGACATTTGCTGGAATCTTCACGTGAATGTGATGTAGCCAAGTATCAACTGGGTCGCCCCATGCTTCAATCCGATAAGTCCAAAGACCTTCGCTGTTAGGTCTGATGTGGGCGGTGTAGCGATCAGTACCTTCGCCAACTAAATTAAGTCGAGTTCTTGAAAAATCTTTTCCAGATGGATTAGTTAAAACAACTTCTGCGGCAACACTGTCATGACCTTCGCGAAATACAGTTGCGGCAACAAGTAGTTCTTCATCGACAACAGCTTTAACTGGTCTAAGACCGCCGCTAACTAGTGGCCAGATATCTAAAACCGGGATGCGCCCGATAGTGCCCGAGGTTTTTTGATTTGCCACATAACAACCGTAGCGATTTGGGTACTTTTATGCCTAATAAGTTATGGAATTGATGCGCTGTTTAAGTAACTAGCGAGCGGTAATCATCCAAAGGGCACTAGACCATGGCTTAAGTTCCACAGTCGTGCCAGGTTCAATGTGATCGAATCGTTCCCAGTCACGCTCATCTTCGGTATTAAACATCAAGCGGTAACTGGATGCATATTGACCACCAGGCAAAGTAACAGTCAATGGTTCGCTGTTTGAATTCAGGAAGAAATAAAAACCATTGTCTACAACATCGACATTGATGCCATCGGAAATAGCCCCAGCCAGATACATGCCGATTGCTCTAGTGGCAGAAGATTCCCAGTTCTCGGGTGTGAATTCAGTTGCATCGCCATTGAACCAAGCAATATCAGGAACATTTACGTAATCAACATTTTCACCTTTTAAGTAACCGCTGCGCTGGAACACTTTATGTTCTTGGCGAATACGAATTAGGTGAGTGGTGAATGCAAGTAGATCGTTTTGCCAAGGCTCTAAGAACCAGTTGTGCCAAGAAATCTCATTATTTTGGCAATAGGCATTGTTATTGCCTTTTTGGGTGCGACCCATTTCATCGCCTGCCAAAATCATTGGGATGCCAGCACTCAAGATAGTTGTGGCAAGCATGTTACGAATCTGTCGCTGCCGATGAGAATTTATTGCATCATCTTTAGTTTCACCTTCAACACCGCAGTTCCAGGAGCGGTTGTTATTGGTGCCATCGCGGTTTTCTTCACCGTTATCTAGATTGTGTTTGTCGTTATAAGTAACGACATCGCGAAGCGTGAAGCCATCGTGGGCGGTAACAAAGTTAACTGAAGCGTGGGATCCACCAACCTGATCCCAATACATATCACCAGATCCAGTTAGTCGCCAACCAAGTTCTGAAACGCCACCACTTAGGCCGCGCCAGAAATCACGAACACAATCACGGAACTGATCGTTCCATTCACTCCAAGGTGCAGGGTATGAACCAACTTGGTAACCACCAGTGCCAACATCCCATGGTTCTGCAATTAGCTTCACATTCCGCAGAACAGGATCTTGAGTAACTGCAGTTAAGAAAGCACCTTCTAGGTCAACTTCATGAGATGAATTTCTAGTAAGCGCGCTAGTTAAATCAAAACGGAAGCCATCGATATGCATTTCAGTTACCCAGTAACGAAGTGAATCCATGATCAAGCGAAGTGTTTGGGGATGACTTGCTCGAACAGTGTTCCCGCAACCAGTTGAATCCCAGTAGTGAGCTTGATCATCTGCGATCAAGTGATAGTAGGCAATGTTGTCAAAACCACGCAAAGAAAGTGTTGGACCTTGTTCATTACCTTCAGGGGTGTGGTTGTAAACCACATCTAAAATAATTTCTAAACCGGCTCGGTGGTATGCCTTCACCATGTCTCGAAATTCGCGAACCTGGTCACCAGTTGTTGAGCCCGATGCGTAACCTGCATGCGGGGCAAAGAACCCAAGGGTGTTGTATCCCCAATAGTTTTGTTGGCCACGGTGCAAAAGGAATGTCTCGCTAACAAAATGTTGAACTGGCAGCAGTTCTACAGAAGTCACACCCATGTTTTTGATGTGAGCAATCACTGAAGGGTTGGCCATGCCTGCGTATGTTCCACGTTCATGTTCTGGAATATCAGGGTGCGTTTTAGTTATAGACCCAAGATGGGCTTCATATATGACGGTGTTGGCAAGCGGGATGCGTGGCTGAACATCGCCTTCCCAGTCGTAGTTATCAACTACAACAACACTGTTTGGTACGTACGGGCTGCTATCAAGTGAATTAAATAATGTGCTGTCACTACCAACGTGACCAAATATTGCTTCGTGGTGCTTAAGTTCACCAGTTATTGCTTTTGCGTACGGATCAACTAAAAGTTTGGCTGGATTAAAGCGTAAACCTTTTTCTGGATTCCACTGACCATGAACGCGATAACCATAACGTTGACCATGGCCAACATCGGAAACAAATCCGTGGTACACGCCTTTGGTAAATCCAGGAAGATCTATATTCCAGTGCGCGCCATTTTCATCCAGTAAACAAAGTTCAACGCGATCAGAATCTGGTGCCCACACTGCAAAGTTCACGCCACCTTCAACGGGTGTTGCGCCAAGTGGTTCAGGCAAGCCGGCTTGAATACCGTGCATTACCGCCCACCTTCACTTTTCAGTTGCTTTAGTCAACAAGACACTATCTTGCCGAATAAATAGATGATATTTAGTCATGACATAGGTATCTGGCTAGTCTTATTTATATGTATGAATTTCTTTCATTAGAACATCACGGTTCAGTGGGGTTAATCCGCCTTGATCGACCAAAGATGAATGTGCTTAATCGCGCAATGCAAGAAGAAATTCGACAGGTAAGTCAAGAAGTTAATTCAAATCCAAATGTTCGTGCTGTGATTTTTTATGGTGGCGAAAAATCATTTGCAGCTGGTGCTGACATTAAAGAAATGATCAACTGGACCAAAGAGGATGCAATTCGTGAAACTCCTGGGTTGCAGGAATGCTTTAATGCAGTTGCAAATATTTCAAAACCCACAATCGCAGCAATTACTGGTTACGCACTTGGTGGCGGATTTGAATTAGCACTTAGTTGCGACCTAAGAATTGCAGCAAGTGATTCACAAGTGGGGCTTCCAGAAGTTTTACTAGGTGTAATTCCTGGCGCAGGTGGAACGCAGCGATTAACTCGACTCGTTGGAACAGCTAAAGCCAAAGATTTAATTTTTACTGGTCGCTTTGTGCCAGCAAATGAAGCACTAACTCTTGGGTTAGTTAATCAAGTTGTAGCCCCTGAAGAATTACTTGATCGAGCACTTGCTTTAGGTAGCCAACTTGCCCTTGGGTCTACTTCAGCATTAAGTGCAGCAAAGAAAGCAATTGATGAAGGCGGCG
The DNA here is from genome assembly GCA_039800985.1 of Actinomycetota bacterium. GTDB lineage: Bacteria > Actinomycetota > Actinomycetes > S36-B12 > UBA5976 > UBA5976. Next base: position 5,573 of record JBDLPR010000016.1, read on the forward strand.
CTCAGGATCTGACTTCAGGACTTAAAACTGAGGCAAAATTATTTGCTGAATTATTCGGAAGTCGAGATCAACAGATCGGAATGACTTCATTTGTTGAAAATGGACCAGGTAAGGCTGACTTTAGTTAACCGCCCGTGATTTTGGCCACGAGCCACATTGATAACATCAAGTTGTAATTAACTGGTTACG
>JBDLPR010000017.1:0-4746 GCA_039800985.1 Actinomycetota bacterium
CGATCACGTAAACGTGGGTGAACCGGTGAGTATAGGAAGTCGGCAATTCGACGAAGTTTTACTAAAACACTTCTTCTTGCTGCTTCGGTTGGATGTGCTGTAAATACTGGGCGGACATTTAATTGCGAGACGATTTGAGCAATTTCATCTGCAGAGATATTTGCCTGTGCAATTCGATCTGCTGTTCGCTGGAGCACTCCACCACTTGCCCGGCGATCTTGAGCTAATGCGCGACCACGGTGCACCTGTTCGGCGATATTCGCTAAGTTGAAATAAGTTGAAAAAGCACGAGCTAGGCCAATTGCCGTTTCTAAATCTGCATTAGAAAGTTCAGCTGCTACTTCTTTAAAGTCGCCTCTTGTGGCCGCACGTACATGCTCCACCTTGGCAAGTAATTGTTCTCCGTGGTGGCGGGTGATTGTTTCACCCAAAAGCTCACCGAGCATTCGGATATCTGATCTAAGTGCGGACTCGTCAACTACCGCACCAGCAGCGTTGACAGGCATGGATTAAGCCTACCGATAATGGTTTTTAAGTCCTAAGTGAACCTATAGCCCCTAATCTCTGAAGAGCATTTTGGGCTGATAATCTATTCGGGCAAGCACCACTAGCTCAATTGGCAGAGCAATTGACTCTTAATCAATGGGTTGTAGGTTCAAGTCCTACGTGGTGTACACGGGAATCAACCCACCTTAAAACGGTGGGTTTTTTCTTTTCCACGTAAGGCTGAAAAAACGAGTCATTGGTCATCACCTACTGATGTTTAGTCAATGGATCTAAACTTAAATTTCTTTGTAAAGTTCTAAATTTGATTTCTAGTTATCGGAGATTTTGATGAGTTTCGAGGTCATAGACGGACTTAGAGTTATGGAATTTGCTAATCCAGGCCAATTGCGAGATCGGCTGGTCAATCTTGTTTTGGAAGGCAAGAAACAAGCAACTGCGGGCTTACTTACTGAACATGAATCCGAAGGCGAGCCAATTGAATTCATTGGTGAACGGCTTGTTTTAATCGATAGCGAAAACCAAGGCGTGGCGTTAATCGAAGTTACCAATGTCGAAGTCTCTTCATTTATTGACGTGCCTGGGGAATTCGCATTGGCTGAGGGTGAAGGCGATCTATCAGGCGATGACTTTAGAAAAAGTCACTTAGCCTATTGGTCAGGCGAAGGTATTGAAATTCTTGACGATACTAAAGTTGTTCAGGTTTATTTCAAATTAATCAAGTAGTACTAGAGCGTATAAATACTTCCTTTGGTGCAGAATTTTCATTTTGTAGTTGGAATATTGTTATTTTGAGTGTCTGTCTATTCGGTTTTCTAATATTGCCTTGAAGTAACCTAAGAGCATGAAACGCAAACTTTTCCTGCCAATTCTTGGCATAACTTTTTTAATTTCTGCCTGCTCATCTACTGATGAATCTGTTGTCGGGATGGGTGGTGGCGATACTGCAGCAGTGATGCCAGGTATGGATAAGTCAATGGTCACTGGTGAACAAATGACCGGGGTAACCACTCCATCTGTTATTCGGATTGCAGATATGTCAATTAGCACCAGTGGTGTTCAAGGTGTGGTTTCAAAAATCGAGGATGAAATAAATCAACTTTCAGGTCGAATTGAAACTTCAAGTTATTACCAACCGACAGATGGCTTTAATGCCTCTGCATTCATCTCGGCAAGAGTTCCTGAAGCAAAGCTTGATGAAGCAATTGCACAAATTGGCAAACTTGGTAAACAAACTTCTTTAAATATCAATTCAACCGACGTGACACTTCAATCCATTGATTTGAAAGCAAAAATTGCCACATTGACTGAATCTAGAGATAGATTGCAGGCGCTACTTGATGAAGCAACGAATGTTTCAGATCTAATTGCTGCTGAAGATGCCCTTTCAGCTAGACAAAGTGAACTAGATAGCTATCAGGATCAATTGGACTATTTGAGTACTCAAGTTGCCGAATCAACTTTAAGTATTCAAATAATTGATGACTCAACCTCATTAACTTCAGGATTACGTGGCATTAAAGCAACCCTGATCCAGACAGTTCAGAATTTCCTTCAGGCTTTTGAGGATGTTGTGATTTTCATTGGAACGGCAATTCCATGGATTTTGGTCCTTTCGGTTCTTTATTTGATCGTAAAACCAATGGTTCGTCTTATACGTAGATCGATCTCGTCTAGAAAAAGATATTAGATGCGATTTTTAATTGAAGTATTAGACCACAGTTCAAATACAGCAAGTAATTCGGAAATGGCAGAGATTGATAAATTCAACGAATTTTTGAAATCAAATGGCCACTGGGTTATGGCTTGTGGGATTGATTCAACTTCAAAATCCTTAATAATTGATAATCGAAACGATTTGGGATTCTCAAGTTCAGAAACCAACTACAAATCAGAAGATTTTGTTAGTGGATTTTGGTTAATCGAGGCACTTGATACCAATCAAGCAATTGAAATTGCCTTGGCGGGATCAAAGGCATGTAATCGAAAAGTGGAACTTCGACCACTGCTTTGAAGGTGTCTAAAAATCAGTACTTGCAATTACTCGCGCATCGGAATTCAAAGCATTCAGAATAACTGATACGGCATGCTCGGCGCTGTGTCCGGTTGGCATCGTCGGAGCAACACCAAATAGTGGTCTAGTTGCCAAACCAGTTTCTGTGTGACCCAATCGAACATCCAGGGTTTTAATCTTGTACCGGCGCCATTCTTTTTCGATTGATTGCAAAAAGTTAGAGAGTGCAGATTTACTAGCTGAATATATAGACATTCCTGGGAATGTCTGCTCGACCACTACTCCAGTGATCCCAATAACAAATGCTTTTTCATTGGTGTGATTTTTCAGCGCTGGGGATAGCTGGCTAATTAATTTTGCTGGACCGGCAAAATTAATTTCAATCATTTTGCTAGTCAAAGTGGGATCAATGTCTTCAATCAGTCCAAACCCAACAACACCAGCTGCCACAATTACGCCATCCAGCGAGGAGTGAGAGCTAATAACTTCGTTGGCAAAATGATTGATGGAATGACTATCAGATAAATCAAGAACTTTTTTACTTGAAACTTGATCAGGAATATTTACAACACTCGACGAAGAGCTTGCTGTTCCAATTACGCTGGCACCAAGGCTGGTTAGTTCGGTGGCAATTCTTGAACCCAAGACTCCAGAGGCGCCAATTACAGCAATGGTTTGACCGTGAAAACCCATACTTCAAGTATCAGGTACTTGAACTAACTGCGCAATCGCAAAGACGCGGGTGCTTTAGATCGAACAACTACTCTAGAACCATGCGGGTGGCAAAAATAAAAAATGGCTTTACCCCTAAGGTTTGCCTAAATTGCGGCTTGGAATTTGAGTGGCGCAAGAAATGGGCGCGTGACTGGGATCAAGTTAAATACTGCTCGGAAAAGTGCAAGAAGCAAAAATGAGCAGAACACTTTTTATTCCCTTCGATCAACTAAATCGCCAATACGGGGTTCTCAAGAATTCTGATCCTAATTCTGATTCTGTTGTATTTATCGAAAGTCAGCGCATGCTTACCGGTCGGAATTGGCACAAACAGCGCCTGCAATTCCTGGTCTCTAGTGCCAGGCATTTTGCCGAAGAACTTCGTACTGAAGGTTTTGAGGTCGCTTACCTAAAAGCTGCCACGACAGTCACAGGTCTTACTGAATATCTAAAAGAAAACCCAAACAAAGAACTCATTTGCGCTACACCTAACTCTTTTAAGATGCGTGAGGCTTTGCTTGCCATTGGCGTGACTTTCGTTGAAAATGATTTTTTTCTAACTTCTGAGAAGCTATTTAAATTGTGGGCTGATGACCAAAAGAGTTACACGATGGAAAACTTCTATCGTGCCCAGCGAAGACGCCTAAACATTTTGATGTCAGGGGATAAACCTGTCGGAGACCAATGGAATTTCGATTCAGATAACCGCCTTCCCCCACCCAAAGATCATGACTGGGGTAAGCAACTTACATTTAGATTCGACAAAATTGATGAGCAAGTTAAAAGTGAATTGCCAAATTCAACGTGGGGCGAGTTAGACCAAAAAATCTGGGGCACCACGCATGCTGAAGCACTAAAGCAAATGAAACACTTTTTTGATAATCACTTCAACGAATTTGGTCCATATGAAGATGCCATGCCTAAAAATAGTTGGACCGGACATCATTCATTATTAAGCCCATACCTAAACAACGGTTTACTTCATCCGAAAGAAGTTGTTAAGGCAGCCCTTGCCAAATATGAAGCTGGAACAATTCCCCTTGCTTCTTGCGAGGGTTTCATACGCCAGGTAATTGGGTGGCGTGAATACATAAATGGAATGTATTGGTACCTGGGTGAAGATTATCGAGATAACAATGGACTAGCTGCAACCAGAAAATTACTTCCACTTTTCTATGATCCAAGTAAAACCAAAATGAATTGCATTAAATCTGTTGTCAGTGATGTTAAAAGTTATGGCTGGACACATCACATACCGCGCTTGATGGTTTTGAGCAATTTGGCACTTTTAACTGGAGTCAAGCCACAAGAGTTTTTGGACTGGATGCGCGAAGTTTTTATCGACGCTGCTGACTGGGTTATGGTGCCAAATGTAATCGGGATGGCAACTCATGCTGATCAAGGTTTATTAATGACAAAGCCATACGCCTCGGGTGGTGCCTACATTTCGAAAATGGGACAGTTTTGCAAGGACTGTGCTTATGACCCAAAGAAACGAACTGATGACGATGCTT
>JBDLPR010000018.1:0-6043 GCA_039800985.1 Actinomycetota bacterium
TGCAATTAGTGGCGACGACTTCAAGAAATTTAGCGTTGAGTCATGGCACACCACAACCGAACAACGTGAAGATGGCAGCGTTCAAAGTGAAGCGACTGTGAAGTTGCGGGTGAACGGCGAACGCATCATTTCAACTGGTGAAGGCAATGGTCCAGTTAACGCTCTGGATAACGCATTCCGCAGCGCACTAGTTCAACGCTTCCCACAACTTGAATCTCTAGATCTGGTTGATTACAAGGTTCGTATTCTCGATGGCGGCGCCGGAACTGGCGCAGTAACTCGAGTTCTAATTGAAACTGCTGATGGCACTAAGCGCTGGAACACAGTTGGCGTGCACGAAAATGTGATTGCGGCTTCTTGGCTAGCTCTAGAAGATGCGATTAATTACGGTTTATTAGATAAGTAATTACTTATCTGAAAGCGGAATTGCTTGTTCCACATCTTGTGGAAGCGCACGTTCAACATCATCAGCTGTGGTTGCTGTAAACATTAGTCGGATTGCGTAAGCCAATAGAGCAATGATCAATAATCCGGTAACTAAACCTGCAAGTTTTCCAGGCAAGATTGTGGCTTTATAGGTGATGTAACCAACCACAGCTGCACTAGGCAAAGTAACTATCCAGGCACCCATCATGCGACCAATTGTTCTGAAATGAACTTTGTGACCACTGCCGATACCTGAACCAATTACAGACGAGGCAGCTGCGTGAGTTGTTGAAATTGGAATACCTAAATGTGTTGCACCATTAATTGATGTAATTGCACCTAAGTTTGCCGCCAAGCCAGAGGCGCGTGTGATGTGGGTAATTTTCAGACCCATAGTTTCGATGATGCGCCAACCACCGTAGAAAGTTCCGATCGCAATTGCGAACTGAGCTGCGAAAATAACCCAAGTTGAAGGTGAAAGTTTAGAGCCATCTTCAGCTTGCAAGTAACCGGCTGAATAAAGTGCCGCAGCCATTATGCCCATAGTTTTTTGGGCGTCATTTGAACCATGACCCCAAGAAACAAATGCACTAGAAAAAATCTGACCCCAGCGGAAAAACTCATGGTTGTCATCGAGTTTGAAAACAAGTTTTGCGAATTTAATAATCCAACTCGCCACCACAGCAACTAGGAAGGCAACTATGGGAGAAAGAAAAATTGCAGCAACCGTTTTTTGAACAGTGCTCCAGGAAACTGCATCAACACCGCCGGCAGAAATACCGGCGCCAAGTAATCCACCGATTAGTGCATGTGATGAAGATGATGGCAGGCCATAAGCCCAAGTAAAGAAGTTCCAGAAAATTGCACCTAGTAGTGCAGCTAACGTAACGCGCAAACCAAATGGGATCACATTGCTCGCTGCTGCAGGAAGAGAATCTAAATTAACTGTTTTTGAAATTGTGTTTGCAACGGCAGTTCCGATTACAAAAGCTGGTAAAAAATTAAAAACTGCCGAAACAATAACGGCAGTTCTTGGTTTTAATGACTTAGTCGCAATGACCGTTGAAGTCGCGTTTGCTGCGTCATGGAAACCATTTGAAAAATCGAATATCAAGGCTAGAGCGATCGTGATTATGGTCGTCCAGAGTATGTAATCCACGTTGATAACTATGGCAGGTTGCCCCTAGTGGGCACACAGCAGTCTGGGATATTCGCCCGTTCCTTTTGGATTGCTATTCTTAACCAATGCGTATCGCCCGGGTTTCAGTTCCTGACATTGCCGGCCCAGTATTTGGCATTATTAATGGCACCAAAATTGGCATCCTCAAAAGCCACCCATTTGGTGAACTCGAACCAACCGGTGTTGCACTTGACCTAGATGACGTGAAAATTCTTTCACCAGTTTTGCCAAGCAAAGTAGTTTGTGTGGGCAAGAACTATGCCGACCACGCCAAAGAACTTGGTGGGGAAGTTCCAGCCGAACCAGTTATTTTCATCAAACCAAACACAACCGTGATTGGTGAAAACGATCCAATTGTGTTGCCACCACAATCTGGCAATGTTCATCACGAAGTTGAACTTGCAGTTGTCATTAGTCATTTGTGTAAAAATGTGGCAGTTGAACGTGCCCACGAAGTAATCCTTGGGTACACCATCGCAAATGATGTCACTGCTCGAGATCTGCAAAATACCGATGGCCAATGGACTAGATCAAAAAGTTTCGACACTTTTTGTCCACTTGGCCCGTGGATTGAAACTGAAATAGATCCAAGCAATCTAGAGCTAACCTGTGAAGTAAACGGGGAAGTTCGCCAGGCGGGCAATACTAAAGACTTAGTTAGAAGTGCCCATGAAATGGTTGCTTGGATTTCAAATGTGATGACTTTGCTGCCAGGTGATGTGATTTTGACGGGCACACCTGCTGGTGTTGGACCAATCAATGCAGGCGATATTGTTGAAGTAACAATTTCTGGTATTGGCACACTTTCTAATCCAGTAGTCAAGAAGTAACTAACAGGAGTTATTGGTGTCTGACGTTCGCGTTCGGTTCTGTCCATCACCGACAGGCAATCCGCACGTTGGCATGGTGCGAACCGCACTATTTAATTGGGCTTACGCTCGTCACACTGGTGGCACATTCATATTCCGCATCGAAGATACTGACACTGCTCGCGATAATGAGCAGTCATATCACGATCTGTTAGCTTCACTCCGTTGGTTAGGTTTAACTTGGGATGAGGGTCCTGAAGTTGGCGGACCGCACGCGCCATATCGTCAATCACAGCGCATGGAAATTTACGCCGAAGTCGCTGAAAAACTTATTGCTGGTGGTCATGCCTACCACTGCTACTGCTCACCAGAAGAACTTGAAGATCGTCGCGAAAAAGCTCGTGCCTTAAATAAGACTCCAGGTTATGACGGTGCTTGCCGTGATTTAAGTGCTCAGCAAGTTACTGCATATAAAGCACAAGGCCGCGCGCCAGTTGTGCGCATGCGCATGCCAGATACCGACTGGACTTGGAATGACTTAGTTCGCGGCGAGGTTACTTTCGCAGCCGAACACGTACCTGATTACGTAATTGTGCGTGCAACCGGTGAACCGCTTTACACGCTGGTCAATCCAGTTGATGACGTACTAATGGAAGTTACTCACGTCCTTCGTGGTGAAGATCTATTAAGTAGTACCCCTCGCCAATTAGCGCTTTATGACGCCCTTAAAGCTGTTGGCGTAGCAAAAGGTGAGCGTCCGCTCTACGGGCACCTTCCTTATGTGATGGGTGAAGGCAATAAGAAACTTTCTAAGCGTGATCCAGAATCAAGTTTGCTCATGTATCGCGAAGAGGGCTATCTTCCAGAAGGCCTGCTTAACTACCTTGCGCTGCTTGGTTGGTCATTTGGGGAAGACCGCGAATTCTTCTCAAAAGAAGAAATGGCAAAAGTATTTGATGTTGCCAGAGTTAACGCCAATCCAGCCCGCTTTGATTTAAAGAAGTGCACAGCAATAAATGCTGAGTGGATTAGAACTTTGCAGTTTGAAGATCTTGCTAATCGCCTGATTCCTTATTTGAAATCAGATGGCGTTTTCGCTGGGGATCCAAAGCCGGCTGATCTTGAAGTTCTCTTGCAAGCAATACCGCTTGTGCAAGAACGCATGGAAACTTTGCGCCAGGGTGTTGGCATGCTTGGGTTCTTGTTCTACGGCAACCCGGGTTCACCTGATTTTGAAGTCGATCCTGATGAAGCAGCAAAAGTACTAACCCCAGAAGCCCAACCTGTACTTATTGCAGCACTTTCAGCATTAAATGAAGTTGGCACCTGGAAAACTGAAAACATCGAAGAAGCACTTCGCGTTGCCTTAATTGAAGGGCTTGGCTTAAAACCAAAACTAGCTTTTGGTCCGGTTCGAGTTGCAGTGACCGGCAGGCGAGTATCGCCACCATTATTTGAATCGTTAGAGATTTTGGGCAAAGCCAAATCGCTTGCTCGAATTCAAGCTTCGATTATCTAAAGTAGCCCCGACGGGATTTGAACCCGCGCTACCGCCTTGAGAGGGCGGCGTGCTAGGCCGCTACACAACGAGGCCCCTAGCAAAAAGAGTCCTAAAACCCTTTTCTCGCTGGGGTACCAGGACTCGAACCTAGACTAGCTGAACCAGAATCAGCTGGGCTGCCAATTACCCCATACCCCATTTGGCTTCGCTAGAAAGTAACCCTGCTAGCGACCTTGAGAATTCTACCGATTAACTGCGGGTTTGCAGTAACTCGCTAATTTTCTGGGCTGCACCTATTACCGCAGGCCCATGGATGCGCCCAGGCGTTTTGGTTAACCGCTCGATTGGACCTGAGATGGAAACGGCCGCAATTACTTTTCCATTGCTTGATCTAACTGGGGCAGACACTGATGCCACACCCGCTTCACGTTGACCGATGGATTGTGCCCAGCCATTTCGCCTGACCGCCGATAAATCGGTGGCAGAAAACTTTGCCCCGCGAAGGCCACGATGTAGCCGATCTGGTTCTTCCCAAGCTAAAAGCACCTGGGCTGCAGAACCTGCCTGCATAGTTAAAGTGCTGCCAACTGGGACAGTGTCCCTTAAGCCCGAAGTTAATTCAGCGGCTGCAACACAAAGGCGTTTTTCACCTTGGCGGCGATAAATTTGCGCGCTTTCACCGGTTGAATCGCGCAAAGAAATCAATACTGGGTTGGCAACGGCCATCAGGCGATCCTCACCAGCTGCCCCAGCAAGTTCGTTAAATCTTGGACCAAGTACAAAGCGACCGGAAATATCTCGCGCCACAAATCGATGATGTTCAAGAGCTGTTGCCAGACGATGGGCGGTTGGGCGGGCAAGGCCAGTTACCGAAACTAAACCAGCCAGAGTCTGGGGGCCAGATTCGAGGGCGTCCAGTATGTGGAAAGCCTTGTCAAGAACCCCAACACCACTATTAGTATCGTCCATGTAGTGATATTGCTATCTCGAATAATGAGATGTCAATTCACTGCCAAAATCTCAAGCAAAGAGGTATCAAAATGGGTCGCACGCTAGCCGAAAAAGTATGGGATGACCACATTGTTCGCTCAAAAGAAGGCGAACCAGATTTACTTTTCATTGACCTGCACCTAGTGCATGAAGTAACCAGTCCGCAGGCATTTGATGGTTTGCGTGAAGCCGGTCGCAAAGTACGTCGAACAGATTTAACTTTGGCAACTGAAGATCACAACGTACCAACGATTGATATTGATAAACCGATTGCTGATCCGATTAGCCGAATTCAGGTTGATGCCCTACGCAAGAACTGCGAAGAGTTCGGCGTTCCAATTTACTCACTTGGAAATGAAGAACAAGGAATTGTGCACGTGGTTGGTCCACAAACTGGTTTAACTCAACCAGGCATGACAATCGTTTGTGGAGACTCACACACTTCAACTCACGGCGCGCTTGGCGCATTAGCTTTTGGTATTGGCACTAGCGAAGTTGAACACGTTCTTGCTACCCAAACACTTCCGCTTAAACCTTTTAAGACAATGGCGATCACCGTAAATGGAAAACTTCCAGAGGGCGTGACTGCTAAAGATTTAATTTTGACTATCATCGCCAAGATCGGAACCGGTGGTGGTCAAGGTTATGTTCTTGAATACCGTGGCGAAGCTATTCGAAATCTTTCGATGGAAGCTCGCATGACGATCTGCAACATGAGTATTGAAGCCGGTGCTCGCGCTGGCATGATCGCTCCAGATGAAACCACTTTTGCCTACTTAGAAGGTCGCCAGCGTGCACCAAAGGGTGCTGATTGGGATGCAGCAGTTGCTTACTGGAAAACACTTCCTACCGATAGTGATGCCAAGTTTGATCGTGAAGTAATTATTGAGGCAAGCGAATTAAGTCCATTTGTTACCTGGGGCACTAACCCAGGCCAGGGTGTGCCATTAAATAGCAATGTTCCATCACCGGATAATTTCTCAGATCCAGTTGAAAAACTAGCCTGTGAAAAAGCGCTTGGTTACATGGGCCTAACTGCAGGTCAAAAGATTAAAGACATCAAGATCGACACAGTATTTCTTGGTTCATGCACCAACGGACGCATCGAAGACCTTCGAGCTGCAGCTGACATCATCA
>JBDLPR010000019.1:0-4462 GCA_039800985.1 Actinomycetota bacterium
ATGCAGTTAGTGCTGTCAGTCAGGTAATTAGACCGAAGAAGTGAAAACTTCGCCAAGTGAAGTTACTGTTTCATTTTCAACGATCTGGGCGCTCCACTCGGGTAATCTTTCAAACCATTCAAAGCCTTGTTGTCCTGCGACAAGTAGGGCAGTAGCTAAGCCATCAGCTGTCGCACAGTCTGGACCGATGACAGTAGCTGATGTAGTTAAGACTTTGCCACCAGTTGGATTAATAATGTGGGCGCCTCGTTCATAGTTGCCACTTGTTGCAATAGCGCAGTCAGTAACTTGCAAGTGTGAATATATTTGCCCAGGCAAACTTGGATGCTGCAATCCAATTGACCATAGAGTTTCAGGTTCTGGTTCGCCTCGAACTGTTATGTCACCACCTGAGTTGATCAAAATGTCACTAAATCCATAACCAATCAAAATATTTGCAGCGCGATCTGTTGCCCAGCCTTTAACTAAACCTGATGGATCAAATCCGCCATCAACTGCCCAGGGGTCAAAAACACCACCTGTTATTTCTTTAATTCTTTGACACCGTTTGATCACATCTTGCATCCCTATGTCTAGGTCATCTGGTCCAAGTTCACCCCGTCTAAACTTGCTAACTGCGCTCTGATCTTTGAAAGTACTGAATACTTCATCTACGTCGTGTAGCCAGTGGACGACTTCTTCAATTGCGCGGCTTGTTCGATTTGAAGTTGCTCGGTGCAGTCTTACATCAATTGAAACAACTGTTCCCCAGATGTGTTCAACATGGACTGCGCGATTAGACATTATTTCTAACTACATCTGGTCAAGAATTGACTGAAGCGATTGTTGATAGCCACGGGTTGTGTATGTGGCACCTCCAACACCTTGGATGTTTGCAGATTGTGCAGATAATGCTTCTTGGGTTAAGACAGGAATCGAGTACCTTGAAATCTGAAGTGATCGACCATCTCCAGATGGGTATTGCAAAGCATCAATTGCAGTGATCTGACCGTTTGAAACAGTTACTGAAAGTTGAACTGGACCCCATCGAGTTTGAACTGTTTTGCCGGTGATGGTGCCAGATGCAGCACTTGTTGTTTGCTCTGGAGTTGGCGCCGCACTTTGAGTGGTTATTACAGCCTGGGTGGTTGCTTGAGGAGTGGCTTCCACATCAGTTGTTGCAGTCGTTGACGCGGTTGGATCCATACTCGTCATTGACATATTTCTGGTGTCAACGCCTTTTGGATTAAAACCAAGTACGCCAGCGACACCAGCAACGGTGCTTAGGGCTACCAAAGTTGAACGCTTCATCTTTACTCCTTAGAAAGCAAACGCTTCATCGTGGATGTGGGTTTCAGGAATTCCAATTACTTCAGCGGCATGACGAACTTGAGCAGTTAACGCATCTGGACCACAGATATAAATGTCTGAGTTGGCGATGGTTGGAACCAATCGCAAAAGGGATCTGGCATCTAGTGGGTGTTCATGACGATTGCCAACCAAGTAGCGAACGCTGGTATTTGGTCGTTCCGCTAATGAATCAAGTTCGCGCTTAAGTAGTACTTCATCGTGATTTCTGGCTCTAAATAAAACAGTCACCTTAGCGGCGCGAGGTAGTTCTTCCATCACTGCCCGGATTGGCGCAATGCCAACACCGGCTGCAATCAATACAACTTCATCGCCATGGCGATGAGCTGCAGTGAATGCCCCATATGGCCCTTCAGCAATTACGCGAGTGCCGACTTTTAGTTTGGCCAAACTTCCGCTGTGATCACCAAGGTCTTTCACAGTTATTCGCAAAAACTGACCATCAGGTGCTGCGGAAAGTGAATAAGGGTGTGCATGCCACCAAAGTTCACGGGTCATAAAGCGCCAAGCAAAAAATTGTCCACCACGAACTTTTAGTCTCTTAAGTTTGCGACCCTTAAGCCAGATGCTGACCACATCAGCACTTTCACGGACAACTGCATGAACACGCAACTGATATTTAAGTCCACGTGCAATCGGCATGATCCACCTGAAAACGACGATGCTGCTAACAGCAAGTAATGTTGCAATCAACCAAGCCTTTGCAGCAGTTGGTGATTTAATTAGCGCATTACCAAGTGTTACTTGATGAGCGTATGAAAGAGCAATTGCTAGGTAGGTGTAGATGTGAATTACCCACCAAGTTTCATAAGCGATTTTGGTGCGAATCTTTTTGTAAGAAGTAACACTTGCAACGACCATCAAAATGAATCCAGCTGTTGCAGGCAAGATCCAACGTGTTGTGGTTAGCAAGCTCCAGAATTCACTAAGTGCACTTGAGTTTGCAGTAATTGCATAACCCAAGACAGTTGTCACCACATGGATTGCGATCAACAACATTGCCCAAGGAGCAAATTTTCGATGCCAAGTGACTGTGCGATCTAAACCAACTTCACGTTCAAGAAGTGGAATACGCGCAATTAAAAAAAGAGTAAGTAGGACTCCGTAGGTGCCAACTAAAGCTGTTAGTCGACCGATGAAAATCACTAGCGGGCCAGTCTGGTTAAGTGTTGAAAAATCTAATCCAGTTAGTTCAAGTGAGAGAACTATGCCCAAACCAAGTCCGGCGACGATTGCTGAGAGGTTTGCAACAAAGCGACTCTTACCTTTAGCTGGAGCAACTGTAATAAGGCGCTGATTGTTACTTGATCGTCGCGCGGACCGGGTTGATGAGGACATGTGACTATGTTGGTGGGCAAAAGTTAAGAATTATTGCTTAAGTATGTAAGGGACATGTTAAGTAAATAATATTGGAATTCTTTAAAGTTAAAAGGTTTTCGGTAGGCTTTTGGCGTATGACACCGCAGGAATTAGCCGAATATGTAAGGTCTGCGGTCAAGAGCGCCATCTCTAGTGGCCAGCTGACACTTCTACCCAGTGACATCCCAGCAGAAATAGTTGTTGAACGCCCAAAGAACTCTGATCATGGTGACTGGGCTACGAATATTGCACTTCAGATTTCAAAAAAAGCTGGCTTAAATCCGCGAGCAGCAGCTGAAATTTTGTTGCCATTAATCACAACAGCTCCTGGAATTGAATCTGGTGACATTGCTGGACCAGGATTTATCAATATTCGACTTTCAGCAGCAAGCCAAGGAAGTCTGGCTAGTGCGATTGTTAGCCAAGGTAGTAAATATGGTCAAGGTGCTGCGCTTGCAGGTAAGAAAATCAATGTTGAATTTATTTCGGCAAACCCAACTGGCCCACTTCATTTAGGTCACACCCGCTGGGCTGCTGTTGGCGATGCAATTGCTCGAGTACTTGAAGCCCAAGGTGCAACCGCAACTCGCGAGTTCTATATAAATGACCGTGGCGTGCAGATGGATAAATTCGGTGCATCCGTTAAGGCATCCGCATTTGGTGAACAAATTCCAGAAGATGGATACCACGGCGGGTACATCGCAGATCTTGCAAAAGAAATTTTGGCAAAGAATCCAGAAATAAAAAACTTGGCCGAACCAGAACGCAGCGAGGCTTTTCGTGAAGCTGCATATGAACTTCAGCTAGATGACCAAAAACGAGTCCTTGCATTATTTAATACACACTTTGATGTTTGGTATAGCGAACGAACTTTACATTCAAGTGGGGCCGTGGAGCGCGCGTTTGAAAAATTGCGCCAACAAGGTCACATTTTTGAATTAGATGGTGCAACTTGGCTTCGCACGACTGACTTTGGTGACGATAAAGATCGCGTACTAATCAAGGCTGATGGTGAATTAACTTACTTTGCATCAGATACGGCCTACTACGTAGATAAGCGCGATCGCGGATTTGATATTTGCATTTATTTACTTGGCGCAGATCACCATGGATATGTAAATCGGTTAAAGGCGATCGCTGCATGTGCCGGTGATAATCCAGAAGAAAACATCGAGTTGCCAATTGGCCAGATGGTCAAAATGGTGAAAGATGGCCAAGAAGTTCGACTGTCCAAACGTGCTGGCAACATCATCACCCTTGAAGATTTAGTCGACGAAGTTGGTGTTGATGCCGCTCGCTACACGCTAATTCGTTACCCAGTTGATTCACCGCTAGTGCTTGATTTGGATCTATTGGTTTCCAGAACAAATGACAATCCGGTTTACTACGTGCAGTATGCACATGCACGTATTGCATCTGTTGTTAGAAATGCGATTGATCTTGGAATTATGCCGCAGAGCAATTGGGATCGAAGTGCCTTCAATCCAGGTTTACTAACCGACGAACGTGAAGGTGCCCTGCTTGGACTTTTGGCAGATTACCCGCGTGTTGTTGCTGCGGCTGCTGAACTTCGTGAACCACACAGGGTCGCCAGATTCCTTGAAGAGGTTGCTACGGCTTACCACCAGTTCTATGCAGCATGCCGAGTATTGCCGCAAGGCGATGAGAAACCAAACGATCTAACGATTGCCAGACTTTGGTTATGTGCGGCAACCAGACAGACAGTATTTAATGGCCTTGAACTGCTTGGTGTTAG
>JBDLPR010000020.1:0-6468 GCA_039800985.1 Actinomycetota bacterium
TGCCTGAGTTTCAATTAATGCTGGGTTTAACTTTCCATCCTCAGTTGCGATGGTATGAAGTTTTAAGCCAGCAACTTTTTCAGGTGCGCCACCTTCATCAACATTTATGTGAGCACTAGCAGCACAAACCACTGCCTCCCATGATCGACACATTGCCTGAAGGGAAACTACGTTCGCACCTGTGCCATTGAAAACTGGAAATGCAACTGCATCTTTTCCAAAATGTTGTTTAATCACTGCTTGAAGTTCAGCAGTGATTTGGTCATCGCCATAGGCAACTTGATGGCCATCATTCACTAAAGCTATACGAGCAAGAACCTCTGGATGAACGCCAGCGTAATTATCACTTGCAAACCCACGCCAAACTTTAGAGCTCATTTTGGTTCCTTTGATATAAAACTAATTAATCTTAACGATTACTTAGTCATCCATTCCCTTGCTTCGGCGGCCAACAGATTTGGCCGCTTCACGTTTTGCATCTTTCTCGGCAATTGCTTGACGCTTGTCATGATGTTTACGTCCTCTAGCGATCGCAATTTCAACTTTGGCTTTGCCATCTGAAAAATAAAGGCTAAGCGGAATAATGGTTAATCCACTTTCCTTCATTTTGTTAATAATCTTGTTGATCTCAGTTTTATTGAGCAGTAGCTTTCTAGTTCTTGTCGGATTGTGATTGGTCCAAGAACCTTCGTCATACATCGGAATGTTAACTGCGTGAAGCCAAATTTCACCATGATCAACCATGGCAAAACCATCAACCAGACTTGCTCGACCAGCTCGAAGTGATTTAACTTCGGTTCCAACCAGAACTATGCCCGCCTCGAAAGTGTCTTCGATTGAATAATCGTGACGGGCTTTGCGATTTTGGGCAATGAGCTTTTTACCTTGCTCTTTGGCCATTTAAATCACTATCCCCAACAAGAAACGACTGTGCGGCTTGCTCCAAACCATCCCATTGGATTGTAAGGAACACCGTTAATGTGCACTTCAAAGTGTAAATGTGGACCAGTCGACCAACCAGTTGAACCAACATAACCAATTGTTTGTCCGCTGCCAACTGATGCACCGTTACCAACTGCGAATGAAGTCATGTGGGCATACATGGTCACTAAACCGCCACCGTGGTCAACGAGCATCATGTTTCCGTATGCAGTACTCCAGCGAGCCGAAAGCACTACACCACCTGCTGCGGCCTTGATTGGTGTGCCAGATGGTGCTGAAATATCAACACCAGTATGACAACTCTTGTAACCGTAAACGGGGTGAACGCGCCAACCTACGCCACCGCCTGCGGATCTGCCCGGTAGAGGCCAGGAAAGTGGACCTGTTGCTTGTGGGTCGCCACTTCCTTTAGAACCAGATTTTGCAATGCCAGCTACGCGTAACTGTTCTGCGCGAAGCTGATCATATAAAGCTTTAACGCGAGCTTTTTCATCGTTAGCAATTTTTAATGCTGCTGCTTCTTGGGCAAGCAGTGCATCTACTGCAGCCTTAGCTTTGGCAGCCTTGTCAGCGGCGGCATCAGCTTTTGCCAAAAATTCAGCAGCAGAAGCCTCTGCAGCTTTAGCTTCTTCGTGCTTTACTTCTGCATCGGCTGCGATTACCGCCAATTGGTCTTTTGCAACGACAAGTGCGGCTAGGTCTTGTGAATTCGCTTGAGAAATTGCGTTAATTGCCTCAATGCGAAGTGCTAAATCTGTAGGTGAAGTTGAATTTAAAATGATTCCGAGCTGAGTTGTTTGACCCTGCTGATAAATAACCCGAGCAAATTGATCAACCTTTTTTTGCAGGTTGCTAATTTCAGCTTCTTTACTCATTACTTCATTTAACGCAACGCTGTAGGCAGCCTTGGCTGCATCAGCGGCAGCTTGAGCTGTTACATATTCAGCACGCGCTGCAGCTTCAACTGCATTGGCCTCATCAAGAGCTTTTTTAGCGGCTGGAAGTTTTGCTTGGGTAGCTTTTAAGTCTGCTGCAGCTTTGGCTGCAACAGCTGAAACTTTTGCTAATTCGTCTGCAGCTGCGGCAACTTTTTGATCAAGTGTTTGATCGCCATATGCAGGGCCAGCAATTGTGGCTAGAACAAGCGAAACGGAGCCAAAGACTCGTAGAACACGCTGGGAAGAGGCGCGCATGGTCTTGCTCCGATCTAGGGGGAAGTCCTTTAAATCTAACGGAAGTTACCAGTGTTACTGGTGATACAAAGGCCGTGTCGGGCAATAAATTCGCAAAATTTAAGCAAATTTTGCTGATTAACGCTTATGCCTGCAGGTGACGGCGCAAAGTCAGTGATGAAGCAGCCGCTGCGATCGCTGTCCCGACCACGAAGAGCATTGGCAGGATAAACAGCACTTCTTTCCAAGTTACAAAAGCTATAAAAGTTAAGTTTGGTGCTAATTTCAGATCAATTAACAAGGCTTTAGCTAGCACCATTCCGATTGAGGCAATTGTTGCTCCAATCGTTGAACAGAATACGGCTTCCAAAATAAACGGCATGCGAATTGTTGAATTACTTGCACCAACAAATCGCATGATGGCTGTCTCACGCCTACGAGCAAAGGCTGCAACGCGAATTGTGTTCATCACTAACAAAATTGTCACGAACAACATTGCTAGAGCAATGGCTAAGGCAAATGTCTGCAAGCCAGTCAGGATCTGGAAAAATCTTTCAAGAAGTTTTCGCTGATCTTGAACAGATTCAACACCTTGCATATTGCCTACTGCGTTAGCGATGATGTCAAAATTGTCTGGATTATCAATCTTGACTCGGAATGACTCCGGAAGAGCATCGGCACTAACGTTTGCCAAAATTGATGAACCTTCAAATTGTTCTTTGAAGCGCTCGTATGCATCGGCTGAAGATTCATAGAAAACTTCTTGTGCAGTTGGCTTAAGTCCTTCAAGGGTTCCCTTGATCGCAACCCTTTGTTCTTCTGTTACTGCACCAGTACAAGTAAAAGCTATTGAGCTATTGCCACAAAGGAAAATAGATACTTCAATTTTGTCGTACCAATAACCCTTCATGCGGTCTACTTGAGCACGCAATAAAAGTGCAGTACCAAAAAGTGTTAATGAGACAGCAACCGAAACAATCAGTGCCATGGTCATAGTTAAATTGCGTTTTAGTCCAGCTTTAACTTCGCGACTAACAAATGAGTACCGCATTACTGGCTTGCCATTCGGTAGCTACCACTTAATTCATCGCGGATAACACGGCCTTGTTCCAACTGAATTGTGCGCTTGCGCATTTCGTCCACCATTGCGTGATCGTGAGTGGCCATCACAACAGTTGTACCGGTGCGATTAATTCGATCAAGTAACTTAACGATGCCAAGACTTGTGGTTGGATCTAAGTTTCCTGTTGGCTCGTCGCAAAGAAGTAATTTTGGACGGTTCACGACAGCTCGAGCGAGTGCCACGCGCTGCTGTTCACCGCCAGAAAGCTCGTTAGGAAAACGATTTTCTTTTCCTTCAAGTGACACCAGCTCAAGGACAGCTGGAACACGCTGTTCGATTTCGTCTTCATCTGCGCCGATTACTTCAAGGGCAAAAGCGATGTTTTCATAAACTGTTCGGTTTGGCAGTAGACGGAAGTCTTGGAATACAACGCCCATCCCCCGACGAAATTCAGGTAGGTCCCGAGATGAAATTTCACCTACATTAATACTGTCTACTTCAATATTTCCTTCACTGGAAACTTCTTCTTTAAGCAGCAAACGAATCATTGTGGATTTACCTGAGCCAGAAGAACCAACTAGGAAAACAAATTCGCCATCCTCGATAACTAAATCGACGTCAGCCAGTGCTGGAATATCAGAATTTGGATACTGCTTTGTGACATGGTCAAAGCGAATCAAAACAAACTCCTATAAAAATGAAATGCACGACTTGCGTACATCAATAACCTTAATATCCATAAGGATTTTGGAATTTATGCCACGCCGAGAAAAGAGGTAAGAGACTGTAAATTTAAGCAGATTGTTCGCGGCGCCAGCGAATTCCGGCCTCGATGAAGTGATCTAACTCACCGTCTAACACGGCCGAAGTATTTCCGCTTTCAAATTCAGTTCGATGGTCTTTAACCATTTGATATGGGTGCAACACATATGAGCGCATTTGATTGCCCCATGAACCTAAATTGTCACCTTTGAGAGCATTTATTTTGGCCTGCTCTTCTTCGCGCTTTCTGGCCAATAGTTTTGCCTGGAGCACACCCATAGCTGTGGCCTTATTTTGAAGTTGTGAACGTTCGTTCTGACACGAGACCACTATCCCTGTAGGCATGTGAGTGATACGAACAGCTGAGTCAGTTGTGTTTACTCCTTGACCACCAGGTCCAGAAGATCGATAAACGTCGATCCTTAATTCATCTTCTGGAATTTCTATGGAATCAGCCTGTTCAACAACCGGGATTACTTCCACTTCGGCAAAAGAAGTATGGCGTCGACTTTGGCTATCAAAAGGTGAAATGCGAACAAGTCGATGTGTTCCTTGCTCCACCGAAAGTGTTCCATATGCATACGGGACATGCACTGCAAAAGTTACAGATTTTATTCCTGCCTCTTCAGCATATGAAGTGTCATAAGTTTCAATTGGCCAGTTATGGCGTTCACAATATCGTGAATACATTCTGAGCAACATTTCTGCCCAATCGGCAGCATCTACCCCACCAGCACCAGAGCGAATTGTTACAACAGCTTCTCTGGAGTCATATTCCCCAGATAGTAGGGTTCTAACTTCAAGTTCACTTAATACTTTTTCGATTGCCAAGAGTTCTGAGTTTGCCTCAGCCAAAATCGAGTCATCATTTTCGAGTTGCCCAAGTTCATGTAAAACCTGAACATCATCAACACGGCTTCTCAAATTACGCAGCCTACTGAGCTCTGCCTGGAGTGAAGACAGCCTGCTCGTAACAGCTTGAGCTTTTACTTGGTCATCCCACAAGTTAGGTGCCGATGCTTCTTTTTCAAGTTCAATTACTTCAGTTGCCATCGCATCAGGATTGAGTACTTTTTCTATATTTTGCAGCGACGCATTCAATTGCGCATGATCAGCTGAAAAATCACCGGTGGCCATAGAGTTTAAGGCTACCGTGTTTTTGGAATCTTTAATTATCCAGTTTTGATAAGTGCTTTTGCGCTTGATTGTATTTGCGGATTAACTCCTGGAATCAGATAACCAAAGGGAAGTTGCGGATCGGCGCTAATAAACACAGTGACAGAATCCTGCTCAACGTCCACATCCAGCAATTTGAAAGACTTTAACTCGGTCTGAATAGATAACCGCTCGAGAAAATTCTGCGCCCGAGCTTTAGCTAAAGATTCGTTTAAGACAATCTTCTGGTTAAACCCTGATGAATAAAAGTTTTCAACATCTATTGAATGGCTGGCAGCAATCGCCACCGAATCAGCCACGCTATTAAGTTTGGACTTGGTGACCCACAGCGTGGCAATATTCACTGCGGTTGTGAGCACTAACAAGGCAATAATCCCAAGCCCAATTCCAAATACCAACACTGATCCATCCTCGTTTTTGGTTAATGCGTTATTAATGGCTAAACCTCCTGAACGACTTCAGCCTGAACACCTCTAACGGTTACTGATCCAAAACCGGTAAATCCAGGAAGGCTAAGTGGAATTATTTTTTCAATTGCTACTGTCACAATCTCTTCATCAACTAGGCAAGGGTTGTGCGAACAGGTAATTTGTACTGAAACTTGGGCAGAGTTACTCGTTAGTTGATTTGCAATTTCACGAGCTTCAATTTTGCCTAGGAAGTCACTGGAACTAGTTGCCATAACTCGGGCGGCAGTCCTTGCAGCATCTTGAACTTCTATGTAACCAGCAGCAACATTCGCAGCCGCTATAGCCATATAAGAAATTGGGATAAAAATGGCTACGGCTGTAAGAGTGTACTCGATTAAAACATTGCCACAGTCATCAAAAAGTTTGCTAGAAATTCTTTTCATCAATTGCCTGTCCCGTCGCGGTTAATTCAAGTGAGTAATTTAGCCATGGAATTTGATACTTTTTTGTGATTGCAATTTCAACAATTTGCTTTCCGCTAATCAATCTATGAAGTGCGGATATTTGAGTTATTTCAGTTATTCCATGACTTGCCAAAATAGCTTTAGTTTCTTGGACACCATCATTAAGAGTTGCGTCGTATCGACCCGCTTCGCGAGCACCAGATTTAACTGCCGCATGCATCACGGTTTGAACATTGACTAAATTGGCAATCTGGCTAACAGAAAGAAATGCGCCAACTAGTAACGGTGATACAAGTGCAAACCCGACAGTATTTGAACCTAAATCACGGCGCAGAAACTGAATGAATTGCATTTTGAAGCACTGATTTCAACTGACCATCTGCGATTGACCATAGAGCAACGACTAAGCCGGCAGTCATCACGGTAACTAATACCCAACCAGGTACATCGCCTTGGTCACTGTCTTTAAATTTTCGAAT